>CBJNAS010000024.1:0-18559 GCA_966434565.1 uncultured Phenylobacterium sp. | reverse complement strand
CGGTCCGGCGACAGCGCCATGCGGATCTCGTCGACCGCGACATAGGGCTGGGCGCCGATGAAGCCCTCGCTCTCCCCCTGCGGCCGGGCGAGCGGCGCGCGCGGAAGCTCCGCGCCCAGGCGGAAGGTGAATTCCGCCGGCAGGTCCGGCTCCAGGCTCCTGCCACCGTCCATGTTGTCGGGATCGCCGGTCTGGGCCATGAAGCCGTCGACCACCCGATGGAACTGCAGGCCGTCGTAGACGCCGGAGCGCGCCAGCCGCTTGATGCGCGCCACCGCCATCGGGGCGAACTCGGGTCGCAGCTCGATGACGACCTTTCCCCGATCGGTCTCGACGATCAGGGTGTTCTCGGCGTCGAGCGGGCGCCAGTCGGCGAGCGGGGCAGGCGTGGTGACGACGATGCCGGCCACCGGCGTCGGCGCGGGGGCGGACAAGGGCGCGGCCTTGACGGGCGCAGGCTTCGGCGCGGGCCTGGGCGCCAGTGGCGCGGGCTTATGGGCGGGCGCCGGCGCGGCGATCTCTTCGGCGGACGCGGCCGTTCGCGCGAGCAGGGCTGCGGCCAGCGCCAGCGACAGGGTGCGAATCGGCAAGGGACCCTCGGGACGATCTTCCTGCAAGGCTAGGAAGGTCGGGGTTAACGGAAGGTGGTGCGGAACGCCCCCAGATCCTCCACCGCGTAATGGGGGAGATGGCTCAGCGCGCCAGCGCCGAGACGGAGGGGGCGTTCCAGGCGCCCTTGACCCCTGCGCCCGCGTCGGCCACCTGGGCGGCAGATGCTCGATGCCGCGCCCCTGACCGCCGCGCCGGTGCTCGCTGTCGGCGGGCTCTGCAAGACCTATGGCGCGCTCGCCGCCGTCGACGGCGTCTCGCTCGAGGTAAGGCCGGGGGAGATCGTGGGGCTGGTGGGGCCGAACGGGGCGGGCAAGACCACCACCATCAACATGATCCTGGGCGTGCTCGAGCCCACCGCCGGGCAGATCCACATCGATGGCTTCGACCTGCAGCGCGCCCGCAGCCGCGCGCTCGCCCGCACCAACTTCGCCGCGGTCTATGCGCCCTTGCCGGGCAATCTCACCGTCGAGCAGAACCTGCGGGTCTTCGGCCTGATCTACGGCGTGAAGGGACTCTCGGCCCGCATCGAGGCGCTGCTGGACGAGTTCGACCTGCAGCGACATCGCAAGGTCAAGGCCGGCGTGCTCTCATCCGGCGAGCAGACCCGGGTAGCCCTGGCCAAGGCCCTGCTGAACAGCCCCCGGCTGCTGCTGATGGACGAGCCCACCGCCTCGATCGACCCGGCCACGGCGCGCGACATCCGCGCCCGCATCACCGGCTTCGCCCGGGAGGCCCAGGCGGGGGTGCTGTGGACCAGCCACAACATGTACGAGGTGGCCGAGGTCTGCGACCGGGTGCTGTTCCTCTCACGCGGGCGGGTGCTGCTGGAGGGCGCGCCCGGCCGGCTGGTGGCCGAGCACGGCGCGGCGACGCTGGAGGATCTCTTCGTCGAGGTGGCGCACGAGCATCCCGTCACCGGCGAGGAGGTCGCCTGATGAATCCCTCGCGCGTCGCCGCCATCGTGCTGCGGCAGGTCTATCTGCTGCGCGGCAGCCCCGTGCGCTTGCTGCCGATGGTCGCCTGGGTGGCGATAGACATCGTCCTCTGGGGCTTCATCACCCGCTACCTCGACCGGCTCACGGGTCCGCACGTCAACTTCACCGCCTCGCTGCTAGGCGCGGTGCTGCTGTGGGACTTCCTCGCGCGGGTGATGCAGGGGACGACGACGGCCTTCTTCGAGGACGTCTGGTCGCGCAACTTCCTCAACATCTTCGCCACCCCGCTGAGAATCTCCGAGTACCTGAGCGGGCTGGTGACGACCGGGGTCTGCACCAGCCTGACGGGGCTCGCCGCCATGTTGGCGCTGGCCACGAGCGTGTTCGGCCTGTCGTTCCTGGTCTACGGGGTCGCGCTTGTTCCGTTCGTGCTGGTGCTGTTCGTGACCGGCATTGCGCTCGGCGTGCTGGGGACCTCGATCGTGCTGCGCTTCGGGCCGGCCTCGGAGTGGCTGATCTGGCCGATCCCGTCGCTGCTCTCGCCGTTCGTCGGCGTCTTCTATCCGCTCGCCACTCTGCCGGCGTGGATGCGGATGATCGGCCATGCGCTGGCGCCGTCCTATGTCTTCGAGGGCATGCGGGCGATCGTGGCGGGCCAGCCCGCGCCCTGGGGGGCGCTCGCCGTCGGACTGGCGCTCGCGGCCGGCTACCTGGTGCTGGCCTGCGCGGCGTTCGCGGCGGTCTATCGGCACGCCATCCGCACGGGCCTGATCGCCCGCTATAGCGCCGAGTCCGTGAGCTAGGCCGGATGGCCGCGCGTTGAGGCAAAAAGGCGATGGAGGCTCGCAGCATGGAACTCGTGATCGGCACCAAGGCCTGGTCGACCTGGTCGATGCGGCCGTGGCTCGTCCTGAAGAAGGCCGGCGTGGAGTTCACCGAGCGCCTCGTGCCGCTGCGCCAGGGTGCGCGCACCGAGGCCGCGCTCCAGCCGCTTTCGCCGAGCGGCCTCGTTCCGGCGCTGAGGGACGGCGAAGTGGTGGTCTGGGATTCGCTCGCCATCTGCGAATACGTCGCCGAGAAGTTCCCACAGGCCCGGCTCTGGCCCGCCGACCCGGCCGCCCGGGCCCTGGCGCGCGCGGCTGCCTGCGAGATGCACTCCGGCTTCACCTCCCTGCGCGGCGAATGCCCGATGGACCTGTTGGCCGAGCCCAAGGTCGCCGAACTCTCGGAAGCCACCCATAAGGACCTGCGGCGGATCGCGCGGCTGTGGAGCGACATGCTGCAGCGCTTCGGCGGGCCCTGGCTGGCGGGCGCCGAATGGGGCATCGCCGACGCCTTCTTCACGCCGGTGGCCACGCGCCTGCGCACCTACGGGGTGCGGCTCTCGGATTTCGGCGACCCGGGCCTGGGCGGCGCCTACGCCGAGCGCCTGCTGGAGAGGCCGGAGTTCCGCGCCTGGGAGGCCGACGCCGGCGGGACGGTCGTCTGATACCAGCGGCTACCGCCAGCGAGCCTCCCGGAACCGGATTGCTGAAAAGCAAGGTGAGGAACAGGCCCAGACGCCGGCAGTTCCGCGCAGGTGGGGGACAAGGGAGATGACCAAATGAAGACGAAGATCGGCTTGGTCTGCGCCGCGGGCCTGTTGGTGCTCGGCGGAGCCGCCCTTGCGCAGTCGGCCTCGACCAGCGGGACCAGCGCGAATAACGAGCCGGCCGCCGTTAACTCGCCCAATTCCTATGGCAGTTCGCCCACGGCCTCCGACCGCGGCAACGCCGGCGTGGGCGCCAACACCACTGCAGGCTCTACGACCGGAACGAGCTCAGGCATGACCACTGGCACGACCACTGGGACCACCTCGGGCGCGGCCGGCAGCTACGGCTCGAACACCTCTTCGAACGCGGTCGATCCGAACGCCGGCATGACCTCCAACCCGGCGACCACGGGCTCCAGCGTCACCAGCCCCAACAGCGCCGCTTACGGCAATACCGGAACGAGCTATGGCGCTACGACCACCACCGATACCGGCGCGAGCGCGACGACTCCCACCACCAGCCGCCACCGTCACCGGCATTCCGGCGAGCGCGGCTGAGCGTTTTCGCGACGGCGGTGGCCCGCCCTGACGAGAAAGTGGCGCGGTCGGCTTGGCTGGTCGGGTTGATCGCCCTGGCCGGCGGCTTGGCCGCGCCCGCCGCCATGCCGATCGCCGGCCCGCTGGTCCCGGCGTACTTCGTGGCGGCGCGGCAGGCGGGCGTGGTCGGCGAGCGGGTGGCCGCGAGCCTGGCCCGGCCCGGCGCGGACCCCGAGCTCGCCGCCTTCTACGCCGCGCGCGCGGAGCGGCCGCTATGGATCGAGCATGGGCGGGTGCGGCCCGAGGCGCGGCAGCTGATCGCCCTGATCGACGGCGCCGCCGCCGATGAGCTCGACGCCGCCGCCGCCGATGAGCTCGACGCCGCCGCCTACCGGCCGGAGGCGCTGCGCGAGGCGGTGCGCGTCGCGCAGCACGGCCGCGCCGAGGATCTGGCGCGCGCGGAGCTCGCGCTATCCGAGGCCCTGGGCGCCTGGGCCGCCGACCTGCACCGGCCGCCCCCGGCCGCCGCGGTGCTCTACAGCGATCCGCAATTCCAGCCGCCGCCGGCCACCCGCCTGGCGGCGCTGCAGGCCGTGGCGGGCGCGCCTTCGCTGCGGGCGGGGCTGGACGGCGTGGCGCGGATGAACCCCATCTATCAGGCGTTGCGCGACGCGCTGGCGGCCGAGCGGGCGCGCGGCGGTCCCAATGTGGCGGTGATCCGCGCCAACCTCGAGCGCGCCCGGGCGCTGCCGGCCGATCTAGGCCGCCGCTACCTTCTCGTCGACATCGCCGCCCAGCGGCTTTGGACCTACGAGGACGGCCGGCCGGTGGACAGCATGAAGGTGGTGGTCGGTAAGCCCTCCGAGCCCACACCGCAGATGGCCGCGCTGGTGCGCTACGCCGTCTTCCGGCCCTATTGGAACGTGCCGTCCGACCTGGCGGAGGATTCCGTCGCGCCGAAGGTGCTGCGCCAGGGACTGGCCTATTTCCGCGCCCAGCACCTGGAGGCGCTGTCCGACTGGAGCGACCAGGCCAAGCCGCTCGATCCGAAGAAGATCGATTGGCGCGCGGTGGCCGCGGGGCGTCGCGAGCTGCGCGTCCGCCAGCTGCCGGGGCCCGACAACATGATGGGCCAGGTGAAGTTCATGTTTCCGAACGAGCTCGGCGTCTATCTGCACGACAGCCCGTTGCGCCGCTTCTTCGCCGGCGACGAGCGACTGGCGAGCGCCGGCTGCGTGCGCCTGGAGGACGCCAGCCGGCTGGCCCGGTGGCTGCTGGGGGAGGCGGCCGTGGCCGTGGGCGAGCTTCCCGGCCCGCCGGAGACCCGCGTCGACCTCGCCGAGCCCGTGCCCGTCTACATGCTCTACCTCACCGCCGCGCTGACCACCGAGGGGCTCAGCCTGCGCAAGGACATCTACCGCCGCGACGCGCCGCTGATCGCGGAACTGCAGGGATCCGCGCCCCAGACGCGGATGGCAAGCCGCTAGCCGGGTCGGGGCCGCATGTCCGGCCGGAAGCTGCGGAAGGTAATGGAGTAGCGCAGGGTCTCAAGCGGCGGAATCGAATGCTCCCAGGTCCGCCGAGCCGGTCCGCGCAGCAGGTAGGCCGAGCGCGGCTCCACCGTGAACGCCGCCCGCCGCCAGCCGCCGTCCGCCTGCTTCTGGCGGAAGCGCAGCCGGCAGGGGGCCAAAAAGGAGACGCCCACCACGTCCTCGAACTGCGGCCGGTCGCGGTGCCAGCCGATGCCCGCACCGGGCGCGTATTCGGTGATCAGGGCGTGCGCGAACGCTTCGGCGGGCACGCCCGCCAGCTCCGCGGCGCGGTTCGCGAGCGACCGCAGCCAGGCGGGAAGGGGCTCGGCCGGCTTCAGACCGCCTTCGTTGAAGTCGTAGCGCCAGCCGAAGGAGACTACCCGGCGGTTTCCCTCGAAGCCGTGGAACTGGAAAGGCGCGAAGGGCAGGGCCTGCAGGCGGCCCACCATCTCCGCCTCCTCCTGCGGTCCGACGAGCTCCAGATGATAGGCGAACCCCTCCGGCAGGTCGGGCGGCAGGGCGTCGAACAGACCAGGCTGGGCGCGGGTCATGCGGGGTCCCGAGCGGGCGCGCGCCTGCAGGCCGAATGAACCACGGCCGCGCCCGCGGGTTTCAAGCCTGCGGCGGGGGGCGCCGTTCTCCATGAGCCTTGTCCATTCGCCATGAGCCTGATCGCGACGCTGAAAGACTTGCAGCCCTGGTTCGCCTGGGCGCCGCCCTGGGTCTTCACCCTGGCCCTGGTGGCCCTGGCCTTCGCGGCGGCGCTCGCCGCCCACACGGTGGCGGTGCGCCTCATCCGCCGGACGTTCCAAGGCCGCGCGGAGTTCTGGCGGCCCTTTCTGCTGCGCACCCGCGCGCCCGGCCGTCTCGCCCTGGTCGTGGCCGCGCTCAGCGCCGCGCTTGCCGCCTCGCCGCTCACCGCGCGGCAGACCGCCTTCGTCCAGCACGGCTTCGCCATCGCCTTTGTGGTGCTGGTCGGGTGGTCCGTGATGATCGCAACCGACATCGCCGCGGCCCTCTACCTGCGCCGCTACCGGGTGGATGTGGCGGACAACCTGCTGGCGCGCAAGCACCTCACCCAGGTGCGCATCCTGCAGCGCGCCGCGACCGTCGCCACCGTGATCGTGACCGCGGCCCTGGCGCTGATGACCATCAACGAGGTCCGCCAATGGGGCGTGAGCCTGCTGGCGGCCGGCGGCGCGGCCACGGTGCTGGTCGGCCTGTCGCTGCAGCCGCTGCTCTCCAACCTGCTGGCGGGCATCCAGATCGCCATGACCCAGCCCATTCGCATGGACGACCAGGTGCTGGTCGAGGGCGAGGTGGGCAACGTCGAAGAGATCACCGCCACCTATGTGGTGGTGCGCATCTGGGACGAGCGGCGGATGGTGCTGCCGCTCACCTACTTCCTGCAGAAGCCGTTCCAGAACTGGACCCGCGAGACGGCCCAGCAGATGGGGACGGTGATGCTCTACCTGGACTACACCACCCCGATCGCGCCACTACGAGCCAAGCTGACCGAGCTCCTGAAGGCGGACGGGCGCTGGGACGGCCGGGTGAACGCGCTGCAGGTCACCGAGGCCAAGGAGCGGACGCTGGAGATCCGCTGCCTGATGAGCGCCAGCGATCCCGGCAAGCTGTTCGACTTGCGCTGCGCGGTGCGCGAGGCGATGACCGCCTTTCTGCGCGAAAGCTTCCCGAGCGCCTTGCCGCGCGAGCGCCTGGAGGTGGCCGCCCCGCCGTCGTCCGCGATTTTCCCTCCTCTTCATGGGGAGGGGACGACCGCCCCCGGGCCCGGCCAAAGGCCGGCCGGGGCGTTCGGCGCGGACGGGGGAACCCGGTAGCCCCATGAAGGAGCGCTGTCCTCAGCCCGCCGTGTTTCCGGCCGGCGCCGCGCCGGCGACCTTGGCCTGCATCGCCTTGGCCTTGTCGAGGTGAGTCTGGACCTTGGGCGCGGCCTTGGTCGCGAGGGCCTTCAGGTCGGCGTTGTCACCGTTCTGAGCGTAGCCGTTGAGCAGGGCCAGCGTCTCGTCGTGGGCGGCGACCTGCTGGTCGGCGTAGGTCTTGTCGAAATCGGCGGGGCCGGCGGCCCTCAGGTTGTCGAGCAGGCCCTTGCGCCGCTGGTCGAGATCGGCCGGCGGGGTCTTGCCGGCCTTGGCGATCACCGGCTGGGCCTCCTTGCCCAGCGCCGTGTGGTCGGTGACCATCATCCGGGCGAAGCCCTTGACGTCCGGCGAGGTCGCCTTCTGCTCGGCGATCTTGGCGGCCTCGATCTCGTAGGTGTTGCCCTGAACGAGGTTATCGACGAAGGCGCCGGTGTCGTGCGAGCCGAGCGTGGTGGCCGACATCTGGCCGACGGCTGCGCCGGTCACGTCCTGCGCCTTGTTCACCGGGGCGGTCTGACCGGGGTTCATTGAGCTCGTCTCGGTGTTGCCGGCGCTTTGCTTGTTGCAGGCCGCAAGCGACAGCGCCGCCAGAGCGGCGGTCAGAAGCAGTGCGGATTTCATCTGAGCGTCTCCCGTTGACCTTGGAGCCAAGTAACCCCCGCTGGCGCCGGCGGTTCCGGCGCTGATCAATTCTCCGTGCTGAGCCCGAGCTGGGCCGGATCGGCCGGGCCGGGGAACCTACGATGGAGCCTGCGCGATAAAGCCGAGTTGCACCGAAGGGAACCGCGTGGCGGACGTCGTCGCATTTGGTGAATGCATGGTCGAAGTCGGCCTGACCGGACCCGGCCAAGCCGCACTCGGCTATGCCGGCGACACCTTCAACACGGCCGTCTACCTGCGCAGGCTCGGCATCTCCGCCGCCTACGCCACGGCGGTTGGCGGCGAGGATCCGTTCAGTCAGGGCATCCTGCGGCTGATGGCCGACGAGGGCCTCGACGCCAGCCTGGTGCGCACGGTCACGGGACGGCTGCCGGGGCTCTACGCCTTCGATCGCGACGACGCCGGCGACCGGCGGTTCTTCTACTGGCGGAGGGAGTCGCCGGCGCGCGACTTCTTCGAGCTTGCCGACCGCGACGCGCTGCGGCAGGCGGTGGTCGCGGCCAAGCTGGTCTACTTCTCGGGCGTGACGCTCGCCATCATCGGCGAGGCCGGCCGCAGCCTGTTCGGCGAGCTGCTCGGCGAGGCGGTGGCCGCCGGCGCGGCCGTGGCCTTCGATCCCAACCACCGCCCTCGGCTGTGGGCCAGCGCCGAGCAGGCCCAGGCCGCGGCCGACGCCGTGGCGCCCCTCTGTCGCTACATCTCCTGCAGCGTCGCGGACCTCGAGGGCCTCTACGGCGAGGCGGCCGAACACAAGGCGGCGGAGCTGGCGGCCCACGGCGCGGAGGTGGTGCTGCGCGGCGAGGACCACGCCGTCAGCGTGCGCGCCGCCGAAACCCTGCTGAAGTTCGCGCCCGAGCCACCGGTGCGCGCGCTGGACACCACCGGCGCGGGCGACGCCTTCAACGCCGGCTACCTGGCCTCCCGCCTCGCCGGGCGCGAGCTGCGCGCCGCGGTGACCATCGCGCGGCGGATGGCGAACCTGGTCGTGCAGCATATCGGAGCGATCATCCCGCGCGCGGCCATGCAGGCGGTGATCGAGGCCGAGCGGGCGCGCCGGAAGCTTTGAAGCGCGGATCTTCCGGAGAGGGGGGACCGGCCCGACTGGAGTGGGGCTCGCATGTGACGCGGGCCGGTCCGTTCAGCGGCGGCGGTCGCCGTCACGGGAACATCCCCCTAACCCGCCGGGGTTAAGTCGCGTTCCCGACAAACGGCAGAAGAACTGGCGCCCGCCGGATTTCGCCGTCGGTCCGGGCTCGGGGCGCCCAGAACTCGGCCATGCGACCGGCGCGTTCAGATCAGTCCCAGGGCCTTGAAGCTGGCGACTCCGTGACGGCCGACGACCAGATGATCGTGCACCTGGATGCGCAGGGCGCGCCCGGCCTCGACGATCGGACGGGTGATGTCCACGTCGGCCGACGAGGGCGTAGGGTCGCCGGACGGGTGGTTGTGCACCAGGATCAACGCGCTGGCGGACAGCTCGAGCGCCCGGCGCATCAGCTCGCGCGGATAGACCGGGGCGTGGTCGACGGTCCCTTCGCCGGTGACCTCGTCGGCGATCAGCTGGTTCTTCTTGTCGAGAAACAGGACGCGCACCTGTTCCCGAGGCTCGTGGGCGAGCACGGCCTTCACATAGGCGAGCAGCGCCGACCAGGAGGAGATCACCGGCCGCCGGGTCACCGCCTCGCGCGCGGCGCGCTGGGCGGCCTCCTGCACCAGGCAAAGGTCCAGCGCCGCGGCCTCACCCACGCCGGCGACGGTCTTCAGCGCCTCGGGGCCGGCGCCCAGCACCGCGCCCAGCGAGCCGAAGCGGGCGAGCAGGGCCTTGGCGAGCGGCTTGACGTCGCCCCGCGGGATGGCGCGGAACAGCAGCAGCTCCAGCAGCTCGTAGTCGGGCAGCGCGCCGAGCCCGCCCGCCGTCGCCCGCTCGCGCAGCCGCTCCCGATGTCCGGCATAGTGCGGCTTCTCAGGCCTGGGCCGTGCAGGCGCGGCCCAGAGATCGGGCTGGGGCGAGGCGTCCTGCAGGGCGGGGCGGCGGTCCATGGCCCGCCAATGTTCCGCAAATGTTCGCGCAACGCAAGCGCCGGGCGCTCCGTCGCTCAAGCCACCTGCGCGGGCGGCTTGAAGAGGCCGGCCGGGGACAGGGTGAAGATCTCGACGCCCGTCTCGGTCACGGCCACCGAATGCTCGCACTGGGCCGAGAGCGACTTGTCGCGGGTCACCGCCGTCCAGCCGTCGGCCAGGAGCTTCACCGGATGCTTGCCCAGGTTCACCATGGGCTCGATGGTGAAGAACATGCCCGGACGCAGCAGCTCGCCGGCGCCGGGCGCGCCGAAGTGCAGGATGTTGGGCGCGTCATGGAACACCCGGCCCAGGCCATGGCCGCAGAAGTCCCTGACCACCGAGCACCTCATGCTCTCCACATAGGCCTGGATGGCGTGGCCGATGTCGCCGGTGCGCGCGCCGGGCCGTACGGCGGCGATGCCGCGCTGCAGCGCCTCATAGGTCACGTCGATCAGCCGCTTGGCCCGGGGCGCGATCTCGCCGACGCCGAACATCCGCGAGGAGTCGCCGTACCAGCCGTCCAGCACCACGGTGTGGTCGATGTTGACGATGTCGCCTTCGCGCAGAGTGCGATCGCCCGGGATGCCGTGGCAGACCACGTGGTTGGGGCTGATGCAGAGCGTCTTGGTGTAGCCGCGGTAGTTCAGGCAGGCGGGCAGGCCGCCGTGGTCGAGGGTGAACTCGCGGGCCAGCCGGTCGAGCTCGTCGGTGACCACGCCGGGCACGACATAGGGGGTGAGCATGTCCAGGCACTCGGCCACCAGGCGGCCGGCGCGGCGCATGCCTTCGAAGTCGTCGCCGCTGTGCAGCTTGATCTCGCCGGTGCGGTGCTCGGCGTCGAGCATGTCGGTGGTCATCGGGGCGGACTCCGCGACCCGCGGCGGAGCGGATCGTCAAATGCGAACGATCATATGTCGCAATCCTTGCCCGGAAGTGCAACGGCCGCGGAGCCTTGCGGGGTCAGGCGAGCAACCTGGCCTGCCGTCCCTGCCTTGCAATCAGCGAGACAGCCTTCTTGTCGAAGGAGACGAAGGTCTCGCCGCCGAGCCAAGCGCTTTCGAGATGCTGCAGCACGTCCTTGCGGAACGTGACCTGCCCGCGCGCGGTGACGGTCAAGGTGGCCATAGGGTTACTCCTCGTCGGTTCACGACGGCGCCGTAATGCAAAAGCGCATTACATCCGATTTCGCCGCAGAGGCTGCCTGCAGCGATCAGAACCCGATCGCTCGCGTGATCACCACCCGCTCGGCGCTGACCTCGCAGCCGTAGACCAGCGGCTCCACGCCCGCCGCGCGCACGCGCTCGAACCCCCGGGCGAAGGCGGGGTCGAGGTCGGCGGCCACGGCGAAGCGGTCGCAGTCGGCCCGCAGCACCACGAACAAGGCCACCGCGCGCTCGCCCCGGCGGGCCATCTCGCCCAGCTCCTCAGCGTGGCGGGCGCCGCGGGCGGAGACGCAGTCCGGCCATTCGGCCAGGCCCGCGCCGCGATGCAGGGTGACGCCCTTGACCTCCACCCAGGCGTTCGGCCGCCCGGCCCCTTCGAGCAGGAAGTCGACCCGGCTCGCCGCGCCGTAGCGCACCTCCCGCCGATGCCGCGGGTAGCCGCGCAACTCGGGGATGGCGTCGGCCGCCAGCGCCTCGGCCACCAGCCGGTTGGGCAGCAGGGTGTTGACCACCGTCGGCGCGCCCTCGGCCTCCACCAGCTCCAGGGTGTGGGAAAGCTTGCGCTTGGGGTCCGGGGAGACCGACAGCCAGCAGGTCTGGCCGGGTGTGGAGAGGCCCAGCATGGCGCCAGGATTGGGGCAGTGGGCGGTGACCTGGGTCCCGTCGTCCAGGGCGACGTCGGCGAAGAAGCGCTTGTAGCGGGCGAGCAGGCGGCCGCGCCTCAGCGGTTGCAGGAAGTCCATGGATGGCTTTAGTCGGTTGAGCACGCGCCACTGGAGCATTCGCTTTGGGCGCCGCGGTGATGTAGGCGAGGGACCGACCGATGGCGAGCGGAGACGACGCGCGGGTAACGGCGGCGGTGCTGATCATCGGCGACGAGATCCTCTCGGGCCGCACCCAGGACACCAACCTGCGCGACATCGCCCGCCATCTCGGCGTCCACGGCGTCGACGTGGCCGAGGCGCGCATGGTGCCGGACGTCACGGAGGAGATCGTCGGCGCCCTGAACGCGCTGCGCGCCCGCTACGACTATGTGGTGACCACCGGCGGCATCGGCCCGACCCACGACGACATCACCGCCGAGGCGGTGGCCCAGGCCTTCGGCGTCGAGCTCTACGAACATCCGGAGATCCTGGACAACCTGGAAAAGCGCTGGGGCGGCGAGGTGACGCCGGCGCGCCGGCGGATGGCGCGGGTGCCGCGCGGCGGCGACCTGGTGAAGAACCCGGTGCAGGGCCCGCCCGGCTTCACCATCGGCAATGTCTTCGTCCTGGCGGGGGTGCCCCAGGTCATGCGCGGCATGCTTGAGGACGTGGGGCCGAGGCTGCGGGGCGGGGCGGTCACCCTGTCGCGCACGGTGCGGGTGGAAGGCACGGGCGAGGGCGTGCTCGCCGCCCCGCTGGAGGCGGTGGCCCGGGCGCATCCGCAGATGTCGCTGGGCAGCTATCCCTTCTTCGGGCCGGACGGCTACGGCTCCAACCTGGTGCTGCGCGGCCGCGACTCCGCCGAGCTGGACGCGACCGTGGGCGAGCTGATCGCGGCCCTCGAGGCCGCCGGAGTCGCCCATATCACCGAGGTCGAAGCCTAGGACGCGCGGCCAGCGGTCACTTGGAGGCGGTGGTGATCTCGCCGCTGTTGCAGGCGTAGGTGTCGCCCGCGTTGCACGCCGCCACCTGGGCCTGCCACACCAGCACCGCCCGCTCGTAGGCGGCCTTCTTCGCCTTGTAGTCGGTGAGCTTGGCGTCGTAGTCGGCCTTGGCGGCGTCGACCTTGGCGGCCGCCGCCTGGTAATCGGCCAGGGTCTTCTCATACGTGGCCTTAAGCGCGTCGTTGCGCGCCTGGATCTCGGCGTTGCGCTTGTTGACCGCGGCGTTCAGCGCCTCGCTGCGCTGGTTCTGATCCGCCAGTTCGGCCGAGTGGGCGGTCTTTGCGGCCGGTTCCGCAAAAGCCGTGGTGGCCGTTGTTGCGATCAGGATGACGAGGCTCGAGCAGCAGGCGATCGCGCGCATGGGTCCCTCCGAAGCTTGGCCGTGGTTTACCATTTTCGGAAAAAGACGCGAGCGTTCGTCGTGGGCTCAACCGCAACGGGCCCGCAGCAGCACCTCATATTCAGCAGGAGTCCCGCAAAACATGACCTCGTTGACCTCTATGAGGCGCCAGCCGATCCGCAGGCCCCTGGCGATCAGGTGGTTGTAGAGCGGGGCGACATAGAGCTCGGCCGCCTGGGGGGCGGCGCGCTCGGCGGCCAGCGCCGCGCGGAAATCCGCGGCGCGGGCGAAGTGGTAGAGGCCGGTGCAGCACAGGTCCGATATCGGCCGCTTCTCGGCGGTCTCCAGCGCCCAGGGGCCGGGCCCCGGCGCGGGCCGCACATAGCTCCAGTTGGCGCCTGAGCCGCGGAACACCTCCAGCCAGCCGTCGGCCTCGGCCAGCGGCGGGAGGGGGAAGGCGAAGCCCGGCCGGAAGGTGTCAATGTTGAAGATGGTGAGCGCGCCGTCGTGCCCGGTCTCGTCGAGCCCACGCTCAACGGTCTCCGCCTGGCCGGCCGTGGGGGCCGCCAGGCTCACCACCTCGAAATCCGCGACGCCCAGCGCGCGGGCCTCGTCGCGGACGAAGGGGCGGGCGTCCTCGGCGCAGATGAACAGGAAGGGCGTGGCGGCGAAGACGGCCTCGAAGCTCGCCACGGCGTGGGCGAAGACGCTGCGGCCGGCGAGCTCGAGCATGAACTTCGGCCGGTCGTAGCCGGCGTCGAAGAAGCGCTGCGAACGCCCGGCCATGGGGATGACGATCACGCGTCGAGCTCCCGCCACAGCCTCAGCGCATTGGCCACGAAGGCCTGCTGCCGGTCGGGCCGGTCGGCGTGCAGCGGCAGCATGGAGAGGAAAAGGCTTACGCTCACCGCCCGCACCGGCTCGGAGAGCCCGCTGACGCCGTCCACCTCCAGGTCCCCCAGCGCCTCGGCCAGCCAGGGCTGGCAGCCCACGGGATCGAAGCCGAGCGCATAATCGGCGCCGTCGCGCGCCAGCCGATAGCGGCCGGCGACGATCTGGTCGTAGCGGCCGACGATGGAATGGCCGAGCTTGGCCAGGTCATAGCGCAGGTCGCCGAAGAGGCTCGGCGTCTTCTCCACCGCGCCCCGCGGATCGATGGCTTTGATGCGCCGGTTGCGGCTGTCGTAGAGCAGGTTGGAGAAGCAGAAGTCGCCGTGCATGGCGCAGGCGATGCGTCCGCTGGAAAGGTCCATGGCCGGGACCAGCCGCTCGGCGATTTGCAGCAGCGACGGGCAGGGGCGGCCTTCATAGCTGAGCGGGCGGATGATGCTCTCGCCGGTCTCGCGGGCGAAGCGGTCGAGGCGGGCCAGCGTCTTGTCGGCGGCGAGCGTCCTGAGCGCGCGGTCGCCGGAGGCCTCGCCACGGGTGGCGGCCAGCGCCCGCAGCAGGTCCTCGCAGGAGGCCAGGATCCTCAGCCACGGCTGGCGACCGACCGCGCCGTAGACGAACAGCTCCGAGAGCACCGGCAGGAACTCGTACTCGGTCTCGTAGAAGGCGCGGCCCTGCTCCAGGCCGAAGCCCAGTAGGCGCGCGCAATAGATCTGCACGGCGGGCGGGGCGGCCTGCAGCCAATGGGCCTCGGCCTGCATCTTGGCGGTGTCCTCGCTCGACTTGCGCGCCGTCAGCCCGTCGATGCGCACGGTGTTGAAGGCTCGCGCCGTGGTGACCGCCAGCCGCGACTGGAAGAAGGTCGTCAGGTGCCCGAAGTCCAGCCAGTCGGCGGTCTTGGCGACCCTGACCTCGCGGCCGGCTAGATAGTGGTTCACGCCGCCGATGAAGTCGCCGCGCCGGCGGGTCAGCGCCCGCAGCAGGTCGAGCGTGGAGGCGAAGGCGAAATAGCCCGCCGCGATCGGCCAGCCCTCGCGGCCGTCCTCGCCGGCCGGCGTGTCGACCAGCGACAGGATCCGGCCTTCGGGCGAGATCTCCATCTCCGCCCAGGCGTATTCGGTGGAGCGCGGCCCGCCGACAATGACGTCGACAGCATCCAGCGGTGGCCGGGCGATCAGGGTGTCGCCGTGCAGCAGGTGGACGGGGACGTCGCCCGCGCCGATCGTGTTCAGGGCGTAGACCACCGCCTCCCCGAGCTTCAGCGATTCCGGCGCCGGCACGACCTCGACGCCCAGCTCGGCCAGGCGCCGCGCGTCGGCGTCCGGAACCGCGAAGGTCTCCGGCAGGACGAGATGGACGGGACCGGCGCCGGCGAGCGCCTTCAGCTGCAACTCGTACAGCCGCTGGGTTCCGACCGGCAGGAAGGCCGGCGGCAGGGGCCCGAACTCGGCGGCGAGCTCCTGGCCCACCGGCGCGCCCGACATGATCAGCCGGACGGTCATGCTTCCCTGGCGAGCAGGGCCTGGACTTCGGCGTGGGTCAGCGCCACGAACTCGCTCGGCCGGATCGCCTTGTCGTCGACGTAGAAGCCCTCGGTCCCGCACCAGGGCTTGCCGACATGCACCTCGTCATAGGGGATCTCGTGGCGGGCCAGCCAGTCGAGGATGACGGGCAAGGTGTTGGCGTTGATCTTGCCGACCTGGCCCGCATAGGTCTGCATGTTGCGGGCCGAGCAGATGACGATCTCGAAGCCCTGGGCCTGGTAGGCGCGCAGCTTCTCCACCACCGCCGCGTTCGGCCGCCGCTCGGCGTAGCCCAGCGACGGGTCGTCGTGGGTCAGCGTGCCGTCGAGGTCGAACACCAGCCGCTTCATGCGGCCGAGAGGGTAGGGCGATTCTGCGGCTTTCGCCGGGACCGCCCCAGCGCACTACCGCCCATCCTCCAGCACCATGGCCGCGCCCTTCTCGGCGATCATGATGGTGGGCGAGTTGGTGTTGCCGGAGGTGATGCGCGGCATCGTCGAGGCGTCGATGACGCGCAGGCGCTCGACGCCGCGCACGCGCAGCCGCTCGTCGAGGACGGCGCGCGGATCGCCGTCCGGGCCCATGGCCGCCGTGCCTACCGGGTGGAAGATGGTCGTGCCGAGGTCGCCGGCTGCGCGCAGCAGATCCTCGTCGCTGGTCGCCGCGGGGCCCGGGCGGAACTCGTCGGGGTGGTATTTCGCGAGCGGCGCCTGGGCGGCGATCCTGCGGGCGAGCTTCAAGCCTTCGACCGCCACCCGCCGGTCCTCCTCGGTCGCGAGATAGTTGGGCGCGATCTTCGGCGGGGCGGCCGGGTCGGGGCTCGCCAGGGCGATGCGGCCGCGGCTGGTGGGGCGCAGGTTGCAGACGCTCGCCGTGAAGGCGCCGAAGGGGTGCAGGCCGTCGCCCCACTTGTCCAGCGACAGCGGCTGGAAGTGGAACTGCAGGTTGGGCGTCGCGTACTCGGGCGCGGAGCGGGCGAACATGCCCAGCTGTGAGGGCGCCATGGTCAGCGGCCCGCGCCGGAAGAGGGCGTAGTCCACCCCCATCCAGGCGCGCCGGAAGAGGTTGGCGTAGTCGGTGTTGAGCGTGCGCACGCCGCTCACCTTGAAGATCGGCCGGATCTGCAGGTGGTCCTGCAGATTGCCGCCGACGCCCGGGGTGGCCTGGACCACGGGGATGTCGAAGCCGCGCAGGGTCTCGGGGTCGCCCACGCCGGACAGCATCAGGAGCTTCGGCGAACCCACCGCGCCGGTCGACAGGATCACCTCGCCGTCGGCGCGCGCGTGGAAGCGCTCGGCCCCGCGCCGGAAGAGGACGCCGGTCGCCCTGCGGCCTTCGAAGGTGACGCGCTCGACCTCGACGCCGGTCTCCAGCCGCAGGTTCGGCCACTTCAGCGCCGGCTTCAGGAAGGCGCGCGCCGCGCTCACCCGCCGGCCGGCGCGCTGGTTCACCTGGAAATAGCCGCAGCCGGCATTGTCGCCGCTGTTGAAGTCCGTGGTCGGGGCGATACCCGCCGCCGCAGCCGCCTCGCGGATGGCGTCGAGGATCTCCCAGCGGACGCGCGGATGCTCGACGCGCCATTCGCCGCCGGCCCGGTGGTGCGCGCCTTCCGGGGCGGCGTGGTCCTCGTGGCGCAGGAAGTAGGGCAACACGTCGTCCCATCCCCAGCCGGCCAGGCCCAGCTGGCGCCAGCCGTCGTAGTCGGCAGCCTGGCCGCGCATGTAGATCATGGCGTTGATCGCCGAGCTGCCGCCGATCACCTTGCCGCGCGGATAGGCGAGCCGGCGTCCGTTCAGCCCCGCCTCGGCCTCGGTCTCGAACATCCAGTCGGCGCGCGGATTGCCGATCGCGAAGAGATAGCCCACCGGGATGTGGAACCAGATCCAGTCGTCCTGGCCGCCCGCCTCCAGGACCAGGACGCGGGTGTTCGGGTTCGCCGACAGGCGGTTGGCCAGCAGGCAGCCGGCCGACCCCGCGCCGGCGATGACGTAGTCGTACGCCCCGAAGTCCTGCGCCACCTGGTTCAAGCCGCTGTCCCTTCTACGCCTCGGCCGCCGAGCAGCATCGTCCTCACGCCGAGCGTCTCAGCTGCGGCGGCCAGGCGCCTGGCGAGCGGAGACCATGTCACGGGATTGCGCCGGGGGCCTCAACCCGTAAACACCACCGTCTTCGGCCCGTTCAGCAGCACCCGGTCCTCCAGCACCCAGCGCACCGCTCGCGCCAGCACGCGGCGCTCGATGTCGCGGCCCTTGCGGATCAGGTCCTTGGGCGTGTCGCGATGGCTGATGCGCTCGACGTCCTGCTCGATGATCGGCCCCTCGTCCAGGCCGGCGGTGACGAAGTGGGCGGTGGCCCCGATCACCTTCACGCCGCGCTCGTGGGCCTGATGGTAGGGCCGGGCGCCCTTGAAGCCCGGCAGGAAGGAATGGTGGATGTTGATGCAGCGACCCTCGAGCTTGGCCGAGAGGTCGTCCGAGAGCACCTGCATGTAGCGGGCGAGCACAACGAGATCGGTCCGCGTGTCCTGGATTAGGCTCCAGAGCTCCGCCTCCTGTTGCGGCTTGGTGTCCGGCGTGATCGGCAAATGGCGGAAGGCGATGCCCTTCAGGTCGGTATGGGGGAAGGTGGATTCCGGGTGGTTGGAGACCACCGCCGTGATCTCCATCGGCAGCTCCCTCTGGCGCCAGCGCCAGATCAGGTCGGCCAGGCAGTGGTCCTGCTGCGAAGCCAGGATCATCACCCGCCGGCGCTGCGTCTGATCGCGCAGCCGCCAGTCCATCGAATAGTGCTCGGCCAGGCGCGCCAGCGCCTCGCGCAGGGCCTCCGGGTCGCCCTGGCCTGGATCGAAGACCACGCGCATGAAGAAGCGGCCCGTCTCCTCGTCGTCGTACTGCATGGCGTCGAGGATGTTGGCTCCGCGCTCGAACAGGGTGGTGGCCACGCGCGCCACGATGCCCGGCTGGTCGGGGCAGGAGAGGGTGAGAATCATGTCGGCGCTTCTGCCCAAATGGCCCTGGAAAGACAATCGTCTGAGTTTCTGGGACAAGAGCCGCCGCCATCTTTGCCATTTGGCGCAGGCAAGGCTTGCCGCTGGGCCTGGACCTGAATATGCGCTTCGCGACCAATTCGAAGGAGCGGGCGTGAAGCACATCCTGGATGAACTCGATCGGCGTCGGGCCGAGGCCCGGATCGGCGGCGGCGAGCGGCGGATCGCCAACCAGCACAAGAAGGGCAAGCTGACCGCCC
>CBJNAS010000023.1:0-18742 GCA_966434565.1 uncultured Phenylobacterium sp. | reverse complement strand
CACCGGCTTGGCGGGCGCCTGGGCCGCCGCCCCGCCGATCGCGCCCTGCACCTGGTCGGCGCCCGCCTTCAGCGCCGCGGCGTCCGCGCAGGCGCCGGCGCAGGCCTGGGCCTTCGCCTTCAGCCAGTCGAGCTCGTTCTGCGCCTTGGGGTCCTTCAGCCGACCGAGCGCCAGCCCCAGGCCGGCGTGGGCCGCGACGTCGTCCGGCGCCAGTTTCACGACCCGCTCGTAGGCCCGCCTTGCGGCCTTCCAGTCGTTGTCGCCGACGGAGGCCTCGCCGAGCAGCCGCCAGGCGTCGACGCTGGAGGGGACCGCGTCGGTCACCCGCTTCATCGAGCGCGCCGCCTCGCGCCAGCGCTCGGCCTTCAGCGCCTCGACGCCCTTGGCGTAGTCGGCGGAAGGGTCGTAGGCGGGCGCCGACATGCTCGGCATGCCGCCCATCCCGCCGCCGCCGGAGCCCGCGGCCAGCGCCGCGCCCGCCGTCCCGGCCAGCACCGCGCCTGCCGCCAACATCGCCGTGATCGTTCGCATGGGCGCCTCCCCGACCAGCCGTGCGCCGTATCTGCCTGGGCAGGGCGCCGCGTGCATTGATCCCGCCTTAGCCCTATCTTGGTTCAATCGACAAGGAGCCCGCGCCATGTTCCCCGGCAAGAAGACCCTCGAGCTGCCGACGCAGGAGACGGCGCTGCCCGGCCGCGCCCATCCCATCCCCACGGCCGAGACCCACTTCGTCAACGGCCGGCCGCTGAAGGGGCCCTATCCCGAGGGCCTGGAGACGGCGGTGTTCGCCATGGGCTGCTTCTGGGGCGTGGAGCGCATCTTCTGGAAGGTCCCGGGCGTCTGGGTGACGGCGGTGGGCTATGTGAACGGGCTCACCCCCAATCCGACGTATGAGGAGGTCTGCAGTGGGCGCAGCGGCCATACCGAGGCGGTGCTGGTGGCGTACGATCCCCGCGTAGTCAGCTACGCCGGCCTCCTGAAGGTGTTCTGGGAGAACCACGACCCGACCCAGGGCATGCGCCAGGGAAACGACATCGGCACCCAGTACCGCTCCGGCATCTATACGGCGAACGACGCCCAGACCCAGGCGGCGGAAGCCTCGCGCGAAGCTTATCAGAAGGCGCTCGCCGCCCAGGGCTATGGCCCGATCACCACCGAGATCGAGCCCGCCGGGCCGTTCTATTTCGCCGAGGGCTACCACCAGCAGTACCTGGCCAAGAACCCGCACGGCTACTGCGGGATCGGCGGCACTGGGGTGAGTTGCCCGGTGGGCCTGGGTCTGCTCTGACTTCCCTCCCTCTCAAGGGGCGCGAGACTCTTCCAGCAGCTTCCGCAATTCCGCCACCGCCAGGGCCGCGCGGGAGCGGCGCTGGCGCCAGAGGAGCAGGACCATGGCGCCGAGGGTGAGCGTGATGCAGGGCCAAGCGCCGAACAGCCAGGCCGCCGCCGCCAGCGCGAAGTAGTAGGACCGGACCCCGTGGTTGAAGGCCGAGAGCGCCGGGTTGAGCAGCCGCGCGGCGGTCTCGCCGTAGCGCGCCAGCGTCTCCGGCGGCGCCGCGAGGGGCGCGGCGCCGAAGGTCGCCAGGCAGTAGTTCATCTGCCGGATCGACCAGATGAAGTCTAGCAGGCCGCGGGCCAGCGTCATCAGCACCAGGGCGAGCTGGCCTTCGAACAGCAGCCGGCTGGAGGTCTGGATCACCACCAGGCTGGAGGCCGAGCGGAAGGTCTGCTCGCCGCCGAACAGGGCGCCGGCGGCCGCGGCGATCAGGATCAGGTTGGAGGAGGCGAAGAAGGAGGCCGAGCTCAGCGCATGGCCGAGCAGCTGGCTGTCGATGAAGCGGTTGTCACGCTGCGCCATGTTCCGCATCCAGGCGGAGCGGATCACGGTCATGTCGGTGTTGATCACACCGCCGTGGCGCCGCGCCAGGCTCTTCAGCAGGGGCTCATAGCCCAGCCAGCAGACGAAGAAGACGACGAGGGCTGTGAGGTTGGCCGGGCTCAGGTTCGCCATGCGTCTCCCCCTCGGCTCGTGGCGCAGGGAGAGACGCTAATCCGATTCAGCCGGCGAAAGCCGTCAGATCCGCCCCAACAGGACGAGGATGATGACGATCACCAGGACGAGGCCCAGGCCTCCACTGGGGAAGTAGCCCCAGCTGCGGCTGTAGCCCCAGCTGGGCAGGGCGCCGATCAGCGCCAGGATCAGGATGACGATCAGAATGGTGCCAAGGCCCATGGGCGTGTGTCTCCTCGGTTGGCCTGCCCCGACCTCCGCCGTGCCAAACGGCGGGTGCAAGGCGCGAGTTCCGCGAGGAGAGGGGCCGCGCGCCTAGTCGGCGGCGTCGGCGGTGTGCAGATGGGCGTCCTGGCCCTTCACCCCGAGCGCATACATCAGCCCGATCCAGCCCCCCTTGATACGCGACAGGGCCAGCAGGGTGACGATCGCCAGGGAGCTCACCAGGATCGGGATCGAATAGATGGCCGGCGAGCGCCAGACGATCGGGAAGAACAGCAGCGGAGCCACCAGCAGGTGGCCGATCAGCAGGATCGTCAGATAGGCGGGCCCATCGTCGGCCGGATAGCGGGCGAGGTCGTGGCCGCACGTGGGGCAGTCGCCGGAAACCTTCAGGTAGCGCCGGAACAGCTTGCCCTCGCCGCAGGCCGGACAGCGACCCTTCAGGCCCCGGAACACCGACGGAAGCAGCGGATTCACGATCTCAGCCATGCACCGCCATATGCGCCTTCGCGGCGCAAAAGGTAAGTGGCGCGGGGGCGGTGTTCCGCCCCAACGGGTCAGTGCTTGACGTCGTTGGCGGTGCTGGTGACCGCGCGGCCGGCGGCCTCCACGTCGCGGCCGACCCCGGCCACGGTGTTGCAGCCGGCGACCCATAGGGCGGCGGCCGCGGCGGCGAGGACGATCAGGGTGCGCATGGTTCCTATTCCCCCGAAAAGGTCGTTGGCGGCGATGAAGCCGCCCCCAGGGAGATAGTCAAGCTTGCGGCGGGAATTTGGCGAGCCCCTCCAATCGCTCGCCCAGCCGCTTCACGTGGCTGCCTGGCCAGTAGACGCGGTGACAGGTTGGGCAGGCGCGGAACGGGCCGGGCCGGGCGCGGGCCTGGTCGGGCATGCGCGCCAGGTCGGCCGGCTCGGCCTCGCGCAGCGGCGCATTGTCGACGATGCAGCGGCTGAAGGGCGCCAGGGTCCAGTCGATCGGAACCACCGCCGCCAGGGTCCCGGCCTCGGCGTAGGCGCCCCGCCCGTCCACCACCACCGCGCGCGGGTGGGCCTGGGCGGCCAGCCGCTTGTCGCGGGTCACCAGCACCCGGTTCTCGGCCCTGGCGATCTCCAGGAGTTCCGCGTCCCCCTGGCCGTCGTGGGCGAGGTAGGTGTCATAGCCCGCAGCCCGCAGCAGGCGGGCGAGCCGCAGCAGCATCTCGTCGCAAAGGAAGCGCATATGGCAGGAACGCGCCGGCGCCGAAGGAGGCCCATTCACGCGCACTCTGGCGCGCAAGTCCATCGCGGCGCATGTGTGGCGCGAGGCCAGACGCATGCATCCGCTCGCAGGCCAGCTGATCCTCGCCCTGCACCTGGGCGTGATCGCCTTCAACGTGGCGGGACTCGTGGCCATTCCGCTCGGCGCGAAGCTCGGCTGGGCCTTCGTGCGGATCCGCTGGCTGCGGCTGCTGCACCTGGGCTCGCTGGCGGTGGTGTCGCTCCAGGCCCTGCTCGGCCGCGCCTGCTTCCTCACCATCTGGCAGGCGGGGGCGACCGGCGGCGGGCGCGCGGACCCGCTGATCATGCGCTGGGTGAACAGCGTGGTGTTCTGGCCGCTGCCGATGGGGGTGTTCACCGCGCTGTACCTGGCGGTGTTCGCCTATGTGGTCGGGCTGTGGTGGTGGGTGCGGCCGCTGCGATCCTCCCCTTAGCCGCAAGGCGATCGCATGCCTGCGAACTTCGGAATCGGGACACTAGCCTGAATTCGGTCTCGGCTCCGCGCCGAGCGCGGATTCTTCGGCGCCGCTCTGCGCTCGCCCCAATCCCTTACCCTTCCCCCGTCGAGGGGGAAGGGGCCGGATAGCATTTGGATTTCCCCTGCGGGGCAGGATCGTCAATCCTCGTCCATCTTGAGCGCCGCGATGAAGGCCTCCTGCGGGATCTCCACCTTGCCGAACTGGCGCATGCGCTTCTTGCCCTCCTTCTGCTTGTCGAGGAGCTTGCGCTTGCGGGTCATGTCGCCGCCGTAGCACTTCGCCGTCACGTCCTTGCGCAGCGCCCGGACCGTCTCGCGGGCGATGATGCGGCCGCCGATCGCCGCCTGGATCGGGATCTGGAACATGTGCGGCGGGATCAGCTCCTTCATCTTTTCGACCATGCCGCGGCCGCGGGTCTCGGCGCGGTCGCGGTGGACGAGCATGGAAAGCGCGTCGACCGGCTCGGCGTTGACCAGGATCGACATCTTGACGAGGTCGCCCGTCCGATAGCCCTCCAGGCTGTAGTCGAAGGAGGCGTAGCCCTTGGAGATCGACTTCAGCCGGTCGTAGAAGTCGAACACCACTTCGTTCAGCGGCAGGTCGTAGACCACCATCGCCCGGGCGCCGACGTAGGACAGCTCCCGCTGTTCGCCGCGGCGGTCCTGACAGAGCTTGATGATCGAGCCCAGGTAGTCGTCGGGCGTGAAGATGGTGGCCTTGATCCAAGGCTCGGCGATGCTGTCGATCTTCACCGGATCCGGCAGGTCGGCCGGGTTGTGCAGCTCGATCTCGTCGCCGTTGGTCAGCTTCACGCGGTAGACGACGCTGGGCGCCGTGGCGATCAGGTCGAGGTCGAATTCGCGGCTGAGGCGCTCCTGGATGATCTCCAGGTGCAGCAGGCCCAGGAACCCGCAGCGGAAGCCGAAGCCCAGCGCCGCGCTGGTCTCCATCTCATAGGTGAAGGAGGCGTCGTTCAGGCGCAGCCTGCCGATCGCCGCGCGCAGGTCCTCGAAGTCGGCGGCGTCGACTGGGAAGAGGCCGCAGAACACCACCGGCTGCACCTCGCGGAAGCCGGCGAGCGGGGCGTCGGTGGGCTTGCGCTCGTCGGTGATGGTGTCGCCGACCGCGGCGTGCGCCACTTCCTTGATCGAGGCGGTGATGAAGCCGACCTCGCCGGGACCCAGCTCGGCCACATCGGTCTGCTTGGGCCGGAAGACGCCCAGCTTGTCGATGCCGTAGGTGGCCCCGGTCTGCATCATCTTGACCTTCTGGCCGACCTTCAGCGTCCCGTCGAAGACGCGCACCAGGACCACCACGCCGAGGTACTGGTCGTACCAGGCGTCGACCAGCAAGGCCTTCAGCGGCGCGTTCCGGTCGCCCTTCGGCGGCGGCAGGCGCCCCACGATCGCCTCCAGCACCTCGTGGATGCCGAGGCCGGTCTTGGCCGAGCACTCCACCGCCTCGGAAGCGTCCAGGCCGATGACGTCCTCGATCTGCTGGCGCACCCGCTCGGGCTCGGCGGCGGGCAGGTCGACCTTGTTGAGGACGGGGACGATCTCATGGTTGTTGTCGATGGCCTGGTAGACGTTGGCCAGCGTCTGGGCCTCCACGCCCTGGCTGGCGTCCACCACCAGGATCGAGCCTTCGCAGGCGGCCAGGCTGCGCGAGACCTCGTAGGCGAAGTCCACGTGCCCGGGCGTGTCCATCAGGTTGAGCACATAGGTCTCGCCGTCGTCGGCGCGATAGTGCAGCCGCACGGTCTGGGCCTTGATGGTGATGCCCCGCTCGCGCTCGATGTCCATGTTGTCGAGCACCTGCTCGGTCATCTCGCGCTGGGTGAGCGCGCCGGTCTCCTGGATCAGGCGGTCCGAAAGCGTAGACTTGCCGTGATCGATGTGCGCCACGATGGAGAAGTTGCGGATGTGGCTGAGCGGGGTGGTCATGGCGCGCCCCTTTAGCACGTTCGCGGGCCGGCGCGAGACGCGCGACCGCCTGTCGCGGCGAACACGGTTAATCGGCCGTTAAGCCCGGCCGGCGCAATCACGTCGACCGGGCGGGCGGGTGAAAGAGACGAGAGCAGGACAAGGCCCATGGACCGTCGCACGCTGATTGTTTCAGGCCTGCTGAGCCTGGGCGCCCCAGGCCTGGCCCAGGCGCGCGCGCCGATGGACGCCGCGCCTGAAGAAGGCGCGCCACCGCCCTCCCGGCCCGCCGCCGCCCCGCCTGCGCCCGGCGCGCCGCCGGCCCGCGCCCCCCAGGCACGATCCCCGATGGACGTCGCGCCGGACGAGGGCCCGCCGCCGCCGAAGCCCGTCGTCACCGCCCAGCCGACCTATCCGGCCGCCTCGTCCGCCCAGACCTATTCGCGCGACGAGATCGTCAACAAGGTCTCGGACTTCATGGGCGTCACCGCCGAGAGCGCAGGCGCCATCGTAGAGAAGATTTTCGCCCAGCAGGGCCGGCCCACCGCCTACATCGCCGGCGAAGAGGGCTCGGGCGCCTTCGGCCTCGGCCTGCGCTACGGCCGCGGCCTGCTCTACATGAAGGACAAGCCGCCGATGGAGGTCTTCTGGCAGGGCCCGTCGATCGGCTGGGACTTCGGCGGCAACGCCAGCCGCGTCTTCACCCTCTGCTACAACCTGCAGATCCCGGACGCGATCTTCCAGCGCTTCCCGGGCGTGGAGGGCACGGCCTACTTCGTGGCGGGCCTGGGCGTGAACTATCAGCGCGCCAGCGACATCACCCTCGCCCCCATCCGCACCGGCGTCGGGCTCAGGCTAGGCGCCAACGCGGGCTACCTCGCCTACACGCGCCAGCGGAACATCCTGCCGTTCTGATCAAACTTCCCTCCCCTTCATGGGGACCCATAAAGGGGAGGGAAGACTCAATGCTTCCCGCTCTTGCCGGCGATCCAGTCCATCACCGCCAGGAGCACGCCGGAGATCACGAAGGTCAGGTGCAGGCCGACCAGCCAGGCGAGCGTGCGCTGGTTCATCGCTTCGCCCTCGGCCAGCTGCATGAAGGCGCGCAGCAGGGCGATCGCGCTGATCGCGGCGATGGAGGCCATCAGCTTGAGCTTCAGGCCCGAGAAGTCGACCGCGCCCATCCATTCGGGCCGGTCCTCGTCGTCGCCCGTATCGATCCGCGAGACGAAGTTCTCGTAGCCGGAGAAGATAACGATCAGCAGCAGGTTGCCGGCCAGCGACAGGTCGATCAGCGACAGCGCCATCAGGATCGCGCCCTCGGGCTTCATCGAGGCGAGGCTGGCGATCTCGTGCCAGGCCTCGGCGGCGAACACCACCAGCAGCGCGCCCAGCGCCACCACCAGCCCCAGGTAGAAGGGCGCCATTAGCCAGCGGGCGCGGAACAGCCACAGTTCCAGCGTCCGCTCGATGCGGGGCTTGCGGGCGAGGCGGGGGGCGGCGCTCGGATCGTTCATCCGGCATAGCTAGGCAACGAACGCGGCGCCGCAATGGCCGGGCGGCGCGGGAGGCTCAGCTCCTCAGTCTGGCGCCTGTCGCCTTTTCCGCCGCCGCCACGATCCGCCCCGTCAGAGCCTCGATCTCGGCTTCGGTCAGGGTCTTCTCGCGCGGCTGGATGGTGACCTCGACGGCGACCGACTTGGCGCCCTCCGGCACGCCCGGGCCCTGGTAGACGTCGAACACCCGCGCATCGGCGATCAGCTGTTTGTCGGCGCCCAGGATCGGGCGGACCAGCTCGCCGGCCGGCGTGTCCACGCCGACCACGAAGGCGAAGTCGCGCGACAGCGGCATCAGCGGCGAGAGCTCCAGCGCAGGCCGGGTCTTGACCGCCTTCCGCTTGGGCTCCGGCAGGGCGTCCAGGTTGAGTTCGAAGGCGTAGAGCGGCCCTTGCGCGTCGAGCAGCCGGACCACGCTCGGATGCAGCTCGCCGAACTCGGCGACCACCGTCTTGGGGCCGAGCTGCAGCCGCGCCGAGCGACCCGGATGCCACCAGGCGGACGACTGGCCCTGGACGACTTGCAGGGCGGGTGCGCCCAGCTCGTCGAGCAGGAACATCAGATCGGCCTTAAGCGCGAACAGCGCATCCGGGGTCTGCCCGTCCCAGCGGCGCGGCGACCGGGGCGCCGCCAGCGCGGCGATGGTGGTGACCTGCTCGGCGGGGCGGTCGCCGCGGAAGGTCGGGCCGATCTCGAAATAGGCGGTGTCGGCGAAGCCCTTGCGTGCGGATCGGGCCGCGGCCTCGGCGAGGTTCGGCAGGATCGAGGGGCGCATGGTCGACAGGTCCGCGGCGATCGGATTGGCCAAGGCCAGCTGCGGCTGGCCGCCCCCGAAGGCCTCGGCCCAGGCCTGGCGCAGGAAGCTCCAGGTCACCGCTTCGGCATAGCCGCGGGCCGCCAGCGCGCGCCGAGCGGTGCGCATGCGGTTCTGACGCACGGTCAGCACGCCGCCCGCAGGCGGCGTGACCTCGGGCAGCGGCTCGGCCGGCAGCTTGTCGAAGCCTTCGATGCGGGCGACCTCCTCGACCAGGTCGGCCTTGCCCTCGATGTCGCGCCGCCAGCTGGGCGGCGTCACCTGGTCGCCGGCGATGGTGAAGCCGAGCTTGCCCAGGATCTCGTCGATCCGCGCGGGCGCAAGGTCCAGGCCGGAGAGCTTCTTCACATAACTCCGGTCGAAGGCGATCGGACCGGGCGCGGCGGGCGCCTCGCCGGCGACGCGGATCTCGGAGGCCTCGCCGCCGCACAGCTGCAGGATGAGCTGCGTCGCCAGCTCCAGGCCCGAAACCACGGACTGCGGATCGACGCCGCGGGCGAAGCGATACTGGGCGTCGGAGGCGATGCCGGTCAGCCGCCCGGTCTGGGCGGTGCGGATCGGGTCGAACCAGGCGCTCTCGACGAAGACTTCGGTGGTGGCGTCCGAGCAGCCGGTGGATTCCCCGCCCATGACGCCGCCCAGGCCGATCGGCCGCTCGCCGCCGGCGTCGGCGATGACGCACATCTCGGAGGCGACGTCGTAGGTCTTGCCGTCCAGGGCGATCAGCTGCTCGTCGGCGTGGGCGGCGTGCGTCGGGCCCTCGTGGACGTGCGGCGGGGCCGGGCCGCGGCCGAGCCGCGCCTCGATCACCTTCCCGGAGAGCTTGGCCGCGTCATAGACGTGCAGCGGCCGCGCGCGGTCGTAGGAGATCAGGTTGGTGACGTCGACCAGGGCGTTGATTGGCCTAAGCCCGATCGAGGTCAGGCGTTGCTGCAGCCAGGCCGGCGAGGGGCCGTTCCTGACCCCGCGGATCAGCCGGCCGGCGAACACCGGGCAGGCGTCGCCGTCCACGCGGATCTCGATGGGGCAGGGGAAGGCGCCGGGGACGGGCTCCTCGCTGCAGGGCTTCAGCGCGCCCAGCCCCGCCGCCGCCAGGTCTCGGGCGATGCCGCGCACCCCCAGCCAGTCGGGACGATTGGGCGTCACTTCGAAGTCGATCACCGCTTCCAGGCCGAACGCCTCGGCGGCAGGCATGCCGACGGCGAGGTCCCCGGGCAGCTCGAGGATGCCGTCGGACTCCTCGGCGATCTCCAATTCCTTGGCCGAGCACATCATGCCGTTGGAGACCACGCCGCGGACCGGCCTGGTCTCCAGGGTGACGCCGAGCCCCGGCACATAGGCGCCGATCGGGGCGTAGATGGTGGTGAGCCCGGCGCGGGCGTTGGGCGCGCCGCAGACGATCTCCTTGCGGCCGTCCTTCGTGTCCACCTGGCAGACGCGCAGGCGGTCGGCGTTGGGGTGCTGGGCGGCCTCGACGATCTTCGCCACCGAGAAGGCGGCGAGCTTGGTCGCGGGATCCTCGACGTGCTCGACCTCCAGGCCGGCCATGGTCATGGCGGCCACCACCTGGTCCACGGTGGCGTCGGTCTCGAGATGCTCCTTGAGCCAGGAGAGGGTGAACTTCATCGCGAGGCTCTCCTCAGCTCAGGCCGGTGGCGGGATTGGGCGCGGCGAAGGCCGAGAAGCCGTAATGGGCCAGCCAGCGCGGGTCGGCGGCGAACATGTCGCGCAGGTCCGGCATGCCGTACTTCAGCATCCCCAGGCGATCGACGCCGAGGCCGAAGGCGAAGCCCTGCCACTCGTCCGGATCGAGGCCGCAATTGCGCAGCACCTTGGGATGGACCATCCCCCCGCCCAGGATCTCCAGCCAGTCCGAGCCTTCGCCGATCTTCACCGCGCCGGCCGAGCGGTCGCACTGCACGTCCATCTCCGCGCTGGGCTCGGTGAAGGGGAAGTGGTGCGGGCGGAAGCGCGTGACCACGGCGTCGGTCTCGAAGAACCGCTTGGTGAACGCATCCAGCGTCCACTTCAGGTGGCCCATGTGGATGGCGCGATCGATCACCAGGCCTTCCAGCTGGTGGAACATGGGTGTGTGGGTGGCGTCCGAGTCCGAGCGATAGACGCGGCCGGGGATCACCACGCGGATCGGCGGCGCCTGGCCGCTGGCGATCCAGGCCGGCAGCTTCTCATTGGTCTGCTGCATGACGCGGATCTGCACCGGGCTGGTGTGGGTGCGCAGCAGCTTGCGCTCGCCGGTCTCGTCGGGGGCCAGCCAGAAGGTGTCGTGCATCTCCCGCGCCGGATGCCTGGGCGGGAAGTTGAGCGCGGTGAAGTTGTGGAAGTCGTCCTCGATGTCCGGCCCTTCCGCCAGGCCGAAGCCCATATCGGCGAAGATGGCGATCATCTCGTCCATCACCTGCATGGTCGGATGCACCTTGCCGCGGCGCTCGGGCGGGGCGGGCAGGCTGAGGTCGACGCGCTCGGACCGCAGCCTGGCCTCCAGGGCGGCGGCTTCCAGCTCCGCTTTGCGGGCGGCGACGGCTTCGGAGACGCGGTCGCGCAGGCCGTTGATCAGGGGCCCGCGCTCGCGGCGCTCGTCCGGGCTCATCGAGCCCAGGGTCTTCAGCAGCTCGGAGATCGCGCCGGACTTGCCCAGCGCGGCCACCCGCGCGGCGTCCAGCTCGGCGAGATCCGCGGCGGCGGCGATGCGCGCGCCGATCTCGGTTTCCAGTCGGGAGAGGTCGGTCATGACGGCGGTTGCTCTAGCAGGAGGAGAGGCGGCGACGCCAGATGCTCCCCCCGATCCTGCCTCCCCTTCATGGGGCCCCATGAAGGGGAGGGAAGGGGGAAACGAAAAAGCCCTCCGGCTCGCACCGGAGGGCGCTTCGAATCCGGGAGATCCCGATCTCAGGCCAGGGCGGCGCGAACCTTGTCGGCGATGGCCTTGAAGCCGACCGGATCCTTGCCCGCCACGTCGGCCAGCACCTTGCGGTCCATCTCGATGCCGGCCTTTTCCAGGCCGTGGATGAATTGCGAGTAGGTGAAGCCTTCCAGGCGCGCCGCGGCGTTGATGCGCTGGATCCACAGCGAGCGGAAGCTGCGCTTGCGGACCTTGCGGTCGCGGTAGGAATACTGGCCGGCCTTGTCCACCGCCGCCTTGGCGGTGCGGATGGTGTTCTTGCGGCGCCCGTAGAAGCCCTTGGCCTGCTCCAGGACCTTCTTGTGCTTGGCGTGGGCGGTGACGCCCCTTTTAACGCGAGCCATCTGTCAGATCCCTCCTTACAGGCCGTACGGCAGGAACTTCTTGATGATCGAGGCGTCGGACTCGCTCATCACCTTGGTCCCGCGGTTCTGACGGATGTACTTGCCGTTGTGGCTGATCAGGCGGTGGCGCTTGCCGGCGACGCCGGCCTTCAGCTTGCCCGACGCCGTCATCTTGAAGCGCTTCTTGGCGCCCGACTTCGTCTTCAGTTTCGGCATTTCACGTCGGGGCGGCGAAGCCCCGTCCTCTTGGCGTGTTTACAAACCGCCATGGCATGCCTTGGTGGCCAGGCGGTTTCGAAGAGCGAGGCCGATACGCGAAAGCTTCCCTCAATGCAAGGCCGGCGCCGCCGTTAGGAACCACGGAAGGCACGGAAATCGCTCTTCCATGTCGTCCGTGGACTCCGTGGCTCCAAAATGAAAACGGCCGCCGGAAGGGGATTGTTCGCGAAGTCCGACGACCGTCGCGCCTACCGCGGGGCCAGGATCATGATCATCTGGCGGCCTTCCATGCGCGGCTCGTACTCGACCTTGGCCTGCGTCTCGAAATCGGCCTTGACCTGCTGCAGCAGCTTCATGCCGAGCTCCGGGTGGGCCAGTTCGCGGCCGCGGAAGCGCAGGGTGACCTTCACCTTGTCGCCTTCCTCGAAGAACCGGGTCATGGCCCGCTGCTTCACCTCGTAGTCGTGCTTGTCGATGTTCGGGCGGAGCTTGATCTCCTTGATCTCCACCACCTTCTGCCGCTTGCGCGCCTCGTTCTTCTTCTTCTGCTCCTGGAACTTGTACTTGCCGTAGTCCAGGATCTTGCAGACGGGCGGATCCGCGTTCGGGACGATCTCCACCAGGTCGAGGCCGGCTTCTTCAGCGGCTTCGAGCGCGGAGGAGGTGGGCATCACGCCCTGTTTTTCACCGTTCTGGTCGATGAGCAGAACACGGGGAACGCGGATTTCATCGTTGATGCGCGGACCGTCCTTGACGGGTGGCGCCTGCATGGGGCGGCGAATAGGGTAGGCTCCCGGATTGTTTATACGAGCTGTGAATGCGCAAAAGCCGGCCCGCTGCGGCAGCGAACCGGTCGATCGCCAAGTATATGCGTGAGGCGTGGCGCCGTATCAAGCCGCGCCGGCGGCCTGACCGATCAAACTTGAAGCGCGTTGCGCCACGGTCGCGACCGGCAGGTCGGAGAGGCGCTCGGCGCGGAGCACCGCAACCCTGCCGCGCGGCGCGGTGAGCGCCGGGTCCGAGGCGCTGGAGAACAGCACCACCGTGGGGGCGCCGGCGGCGGCGGCCAGGTGCAGCGGACCGGTGTCGTTGCCCACCGCCAGGGCCGCCTTGGCGCCCAGCATGGCGATGCGAGCGAACTCGGTGCGGCCGGTCAGGTCGCGGGCGCGGGGGACCTCGCGCTGGATGGCGTGGGCCAGCGGCGTCTCCTGGACGCCGCCGATGACGACGATGTCGAGGCCCTTGGCGTAGAGGATGCGGGCGAGCTCGGCGTATTTCTCGACCGGCCAGCGCTTCTCCGGCCGGTGCGCCGAGCCGCCGGGCACGAACATGACGTAGGGGCGCGGCTTGACCGCCCCGGGCACCGGCCGCTCGGGCGGCTGGTTCTTCCAGATCCAGGAGAGGTCGGGCGGCGGCGCCGTCCCCGGCTCAGTGGGCGCGTCCGGCCAGATGCCGGCGTACCTCAGCTGGTCGGCCTGCCGCTCCAGGGTATGCATGGTGTTGCGCAAAGGATTCTTGTGCGACAGCGAGCAGCCCAGCGCGATGCCCGACCAGGGCGGCGGATGCGGCCGCAGCGTCTGGAAGATGCGGCCCGAGTGCGACGAGGTCTGCAGGTCGTAGACCCGCGCGTAATGCGCGGCCCTGATCCGCCTCCGCAGCGCGATCCACTGGGCGAAGCTCTCCGGCCGGCCGTCGGTCTCCACCGCGTTGAAGTAGGGGCAGATCTTGGCGAGCGCCTCGAAAGGCGGGGTGGTGAGCAGGGTGATGTGCGCCTTGCGGTGCGCCTCGCGGATCTTCCTCATCGCCGCGAGCGCCAGCACGAAGTCGCCCAGCGCCGACAGCTTGATGACCAGGATCTTCTCGACTTTGCGCGGCGGCATCAGGCGCGGGCCTCCAGCACCCGTTCATAGGCCTTCAGCGTGGCTTCGCACATGGCGTCCACCCGGTACAGGCGCCTCGCGCGGGCGGCGGCGTCCTGTCCCAGGCGGGCGCGGCCCTCGGGCCCCTGGTCGATCGCCCCGGCGAGGGCCTGGGCCCAGGCGTCGGCGTCGCCCGGCGGCGCAAGCCAGCCCGTGACGCCGTCGACCACCGTCTCGATCATGCCGCCCTGGGCGGCGGCGATCACCGGGCGGCCCATGGCCTGGGGCTCGACGGCGGTGCGGCCGAAGGCCTCCGGCTCCGTCGCCGGCAGGACGGCGAGGTCGGCGAGCAGGTAGGCCGCCGGCATGTCGTCGCAGTGGCCCACGAGACGGACCTGGCCCCCAAGGCCGGCGTCGGCGATCGCGCGCAGCAGGCCTTCGCGGTAGTCGGCTCGGCCCTGGTCGTCGCCCACGAAGAGGACCAGGAAGTCCGCGCGTCCCTGCGCCTTCAGCTTCGCCGCCGCCTCGACCAGGGTCGCGTGGCCCTTGCGCGGGGTGAGCCGCGCGGCCAGCAGGATCCGGGTGCGCGGATCGTCCGCCGCCACGCCCCAGGCCGCGGCCAGCCGGCTCACCCGCTCGGGAGCGACATGGGCAGGATCGAAGCGCTCCAGGTCCACGCCGCGCGGAATGGCGACCACCTTGTCGGGCGAAAGGCCGTGCTCGGCCAGCACATGGGCGCGGGTGAACTCGGAATTGGCGATCACCAGCTCGCCGCGGGTCATGACGCCGTTGTACCAGCGCTTGATCCGGCTGCGGGCCGAATAGATCCCGTGGTAGGTCGCCACCAGCGGGACCCCGGCGGGACGGGCCGCCCACAGCGCCGAGAAGGCCGGCGCACGCGAGCGGGCGTGCACCAGGCTCACCTGCTCCCGGCGGATCAGGCGCGCCAGGCGCCGCGCGTTGGCCAGCATCACCAGCGGGTTCTTCGACTGCGCCGGCATGGGCTCCAACCGGCCGCCGGCCGCCTCGAGCTGCGCCGTCATGCGCCCGCCGCGGCTGGCGACGATGGCTCGCCCGCCGGCCTGCACCACCGCGCGCGCCACATCCAGCGCGCTCTGCTCGGCGCCGCCGGTCTCGAGCTCGGGGACAACCTGCAGCAGGGTGAAGTCGGGGGGAAGCGCCACGCCTTCCTGCTTAGCGGCAAAACCCCCCTGACGGCAAAACAATGGGCGTAAAGGCGCTCCGCGCGCTAAGAGGCGGCCATGACGGAGACCCGCGGATTTCTCGAACGGCCCGACGGCGAGCGGCTGGCCTGGCGGCGCGTGGCGGGGGAGGGGCCGACGGTGGTCTGGCTGGGCGGCTATCGCTCGGACATGGCCGGGACCAAGGCCGAGGCCCTGGCGGACTGGGCGACCACGTTCGGGCGCGGCTACCTGCGCTTCGACTACTTCGGCCACGGGGACTCCTCCGGCGACTTCGTCGAGGGCGGCGCGATCACCCGCTGGCGTGAGGACGCGCTGGCGGTGATCGACGAGCTGACGGAGGGCCCGCTGGTGCTGGTGGGCTCGTCGATGGGCGGCTGGATCGCCTGCCTGGCGGCCATGGCCCGGCCGGAGCGGATCTGCGCCCTGGTGCTGATCGCGCCCGCCCCGGACTTCACCGCCCGGCTGATGCCGTCCACCATCCCGCCGGAGGGCCTGGCGGCAATCCAGGACGCAGGCGTCTGGCTGCAGCCCTCCCCCTACGGCGATCCCAACCCCATCACCCGGCGGCTGCTGGAGGACGGCGCCCGCTGGTCGATCCTCGACGCGCCCGTGCCCATCGAGGCGCCCGTGCGCATCCTGCAGGGCGGCGAGGACCCGGATGTCCCCTGGCGCCACGCCCTGGAGCTCGCCCAGGCGCTGAAGAGCCGGGACGTGGTCTTCACCCTGATCAAGGACGGCGACCACCGGCTGTCGCGCCCGCAGGATCTCGCGCGGATCGTCGCGGCGGTGGGCGAAGTTGCGGGTTAGCCAGGTCATTCAGAACCACGGCAAACACCGAATACGCGGAGGCGGGCGTTGAGCGCGGCTTCCGCGCCATCTCGTTGGTCTTTGTGGACTTTTGTCCCCTGTGTTTCGGCGCCATTCCGTGGTTCGCCACGGCGCTAATTGATCATTTCCGCTACCAACACCGCCCGCAGCCCTTCCCGATAGCTCGGATAGGCCGGCCGCCAGCCGAGCTCGGCCTTGGCGCGGGCGTTGGAGACGCGCTTGCTCTCGGCGTAGAAGCGCTGCGCCGCCGGCGAGAGGCGCGCCGCGTCGAGAGGGATCTCCGGCGGGACCGGCAGGCCGAGCAATTCAGCGGCGTGGGCCACCACCTCGCTATTGGGGCAGGGCTCGTCGTCACAGAGGTTGTAGATCCCGCCCGCCCGCGGGCGGCGCATCGAGGCCTCCAGACCGGCGGCGAGGTCGTCCACGTGGATGCGCGAGAAGACCTGGCCGGGGCTCGCGATGCGCTGGACGCGGCCTTGGCGCAGGCGGTCGAAGGTCGAGCGGCCGGGACCGTAGATGCCGGGCAGGCGGAACACGGTGACCGTCAGGCCCATGCCGCGGCCGGTGTCGAGCCAGTCCCGCTCGGCGGCTACGCGCCGGGCGCCTTCCACCGAGAGCGCGGCCAGGCGACTCTCCTCGAAGACCCAGCCGCCGCGTCGGTCGCCATAGACGCAGGTGGTGGAGAGATAGCCGATCCAGTCGGGGATGGCGCCGGCCGCGGCCAGCGCCGGCGTCAGCGCCGCCAGAGCCGGGCCGCCTGCGGGCGTGGGCGGCGCGCTGACGAGCAGGGCTTGCGTCCGCGCCATGGCTTCGGCGAGGCGCGCGGGATCGTCCAGGGGGACCGGCTCCACGCCTTCCGCCGCGAGCCGATCGGCGTCGCCGGCGCGGCGGCAGCTGGCGGCGATGCGCCAGCCCCGGGCGCGCAGGCGCCGGGCGAGCGCCTGGGCGGTGTAGCCGTAGCCGAAGGCGAACAGACGCAATGCGTGGGCTATTCGGCTGCGACCACTGCGCCGGCGCGGGCGGCCGCCGCGGCGGCGGCGCGCTCGGCGTTCCAGTGGGAGACGCAGGGGATCTTCGCCAGGTCCGCGCGCCCCGCATAGGCGCGGGCGATCTCGGCGACCTCGAGCAGCAGGCCGTCCTCCAGGGTGATCGGGTCGAGGCCGTAGCTGAGGAGCCGGCGGTTCTCGACCGCCAGCTCGTTCTCCTCGGCCTCCTGGCGTGGATTGGGCAGGTGCGCCACCTCGGCGCTGGTGAGTCGCGCCACCATCTGGGCCAGGTCGCGCACGCGCCAGCATTCGGTCATCTGGTTCATCACCTTGACCCGCTCGCCGCGCCTGGGCGGGTGGGCGAGCGCCAGCTCCACGCAGCGCACCGTGTCCTGGATGTTGATGAAGGCGCGGGTCTGGCCGCCGGCGCCGTGCACCGTCAGGGGATAGCCCACCGCCGCCTGCATCAGGAACCGGTTCAGCACCGTGCCGTAGTCGCCGTCATAATCGAAGCGGTTGATCAGCCGCGCGTCCAGCCGGGTCTCGCGCGTCTGGGTGCCCCAGACGATGCCCTGGTGCAGGTCGGTGATCCTGAGCTTGTCGTTCCGCGCGTAGAACTGGAAGAGCAGGGCGTCCTGGGTCTTGGTCAGGTGGTAGATCGAGCCGGGATTGGCGGGGTAGAGGATTTCCCGCGTCTCCCAGCCGGCGGGGGTCTCCACCTTGACGGTGAGGTAGCCTTCCGGGATCGCCATGCCGGCCGCGCCATAGCCGTAGACGCCCATGGTGCCCAGGTGCGCCAGGTGGACGTCGAGGCCGCTCTCGACGATCGCCGCCAGCACGTCGTTGGTGGCGTTGAGGTTGTTGTCGACGGTGTAGCGCTTGTGCTGCGCCGATTTCATCGAATAGGGCGCGGCGCGCTGCTCGGCGAAGTGGACCACGGCGTCGGGCCGCCAGGACCGCAGCAGGGCGAGCAGCGCCTCGTAGTCCTTGCCGATGGTGAGCGGGTAAAAGTCGATCGTCTGGCCGGAGGTCTCGCGCCACGCCGCGAGCCGCTCCTCGAGCGGGGCGATGGGCGTCAGCGAGCCGGCCTGCAGCTCCTCGTCGATGCGGCGGCGCGACTGGTTGTCGGCGATCGCCACCTCATGGCCCTGCGCCGACAGATGCAACGTCGTCGGCCAGCCGCAGAAGCCGTCTCCGCCGAGGATCAGGACGCGCATCCAAGTCTCCGCACCGACGTACGAAGGGCTAACGCAGGAGAAGGGAATTCGGAAGCGCGAGCATTACTTCCCTCCCCTTTATGGGGCTACGGCATTCCCACAACTCGGCTCGGGGGCGTTCGGCGCAGACGTGTGAATCCGGTAGCCCCATGAAGGGGAGGGAGGACTCAGAGCAGCTCCTGAATCGCCTTGCGCGCGGCCTCGGCGAGGTCGGGGCGGCGGAGCGCGTAGGCGACGTTGGCGCGCAAAAGGCCGATCTTGTCGCCGCAGTCGAAGGTGGTCCCCGCGTACTCGAAGGCATGGAAGTCCTGGCGCTTCATCAGGGTGGCCATGGCGTCGGTGAGCTGGATCTCGCCGCCGGCGCCGCGTTCCTGGCTCTCCAGCACCTCGAAGATCTCCGGCTGCAGGATGTAGCGGCCGGAGATGAAAAGGTTGGAAGGCTCGGTTCCCGGCGCGGGCTTTTCGACCATGCCGGTCATCCGGTTCAGCCGGCCGTCCTGGCGCTCCAGGGCGACGATGCCGTATTTGTGCGCCTCGCCCTCGGGCGCCGGCTCGACCACCACCACATTGCCGCCGGCCTGCTCGTAGGCGGCCACCGCCTGGGCCAGCGCCGGCGGCTCGGCGACCATCAGCATGTCCGGCAGCACCACGGCGAAAGGCTCGTCGCCGATCACGTCGCGGGCGCACCAGACCGCGTGGCCCAGGCCGTGCGGCGCCATCTGACGCACGAAGCTCATCTGGCCGGGCTTGGGCAGGTCGCGGCGCAGGTCCTCCAGGATGGCCGTCTTGCCCTTGGCCTCAAGGGTCTGCTCGATCTCCGGCTGGGCGTCGAAATAATCCTCGATGGCGCCCTGGCCGCGGCCGACGATGAAGACGAAGTGCTCGATGCCCGCCGCGCGGGCCT
>CBJNAS010000022.1:0-19368 GCA_966434565.1 uncultured Phenylobacterium sp. | reverse complement strand
AAGAAGGGCGACGCGGCCAAGGCGCGCCAGGCGGTGGCGGCGATCCGCGAGGCGGTGGGGTGGGTAGCCGGCGGTGGCGCCCTGGTGGTCACGCCAGACGGCCCGCGCGGGCCCAACGAGGTGATCGCTCCCGGCGCCCTGCAGATCGCCCGGCGCTCCGGCCAGCCGGTGTTCCTGATGGGGATCGCCGCCGACCCGGCGGTGCAGCTGAAAACCTGGGACCGGGTGATGTTCGCAGCGCCGTTCGGCCGCGGCGCGGTGGTCTGGGACGGGCCGCTGCACGTGCCGGCCGACGCCGACGAAGCCCAGATCGCCGCGCTTCTCGAGGCCTGGTCCGCCAGGCTTTCGGCGGCCACGCGGCGCGCCGAGGCTCTGGTCGGCCGCAGGCCCGTTGATCCTCGCGACCGCGGGTGACACATAGGCCCATGGCCCACGTCCACCCGCACGATCACGACCACAATCATGGTCATGAGCACCACGACCATGGTCGCGCGCACGGTCATGGGCATGCGCACGGCCACCACCACCATCACCACCATGCGCCGGACAACATGGGCCGCGCCTTCGCGATCGGCGTGGCGCTGAACTCGACCTTCGTCGCGGCCGAGGTGGTGGCGGGCCTGTGGGCGCACTCGCTCGCCCTGCTCGCCGACGCCGGCCACAACCTGTCGGACGTGCTGGCCCTGATCCTGGCGTGGGGCGCGGCCGCGCTCGCCCGTCGCGCGCCCACGGGGCGGCGGACCTACGGCCTGCGCAAGGGCACCATCCTGGCCTCGCTGGCGAACGCCGTGCTGCTGCTGGTGGCGGTGGGGGCGATCGTCTCCGAGTCAGCGCACCGCCTGGCGGCGCCGGGCGCGATTTCGGCAGGCCTGGTGATGCTGACCGCCGGTCTCGGCGTGGTGATCAACACCGCCACCGCCGCGCTGTTCTTCCGCGGCAGCCACGGCGACCTCAATGTGCGCAGCGCCTTCGTGCACATGGCGAGCGACGCCGCCATCTCCGTGACCGTGGTGATCGCGGCCTTGGTGATCTCCAGGACCGGTCTGTTCTGGATCGACCCGGCGCTCAGCCTGGCCATCTCGGCCTTCATCGTTTTCGGGACCTGGGGCCTGCTGCGGGAGTCGGTCGACCTGGTCCTCGACGCCGCGCCCAAGGGCATCGAGGTGGCCGAGGTGCGCGCCTGGCTCGCCGAGCGGCCGGGCGTGGTCGAGGTCCATGACCTGCACATCTGGGCCATGAGCACCACCGAGACGGCGCTCACCGCCCACCTGATCCGTCCGGACCACGCCGACGGCGACGCCTTCCTGCACGAGACCTGCGAGGGTCTCGTCCGGCGCTTCCGCATCGGCCACGCGACCCTGCAGGTCGAGACCGACGCTGCGGCCGCCTGCCGCCTGGCCCCCGCCGAGGTGGTGTGAGCCGCATCCGCCGGACCCTGCCGCTCGCGCTCTATGGCGCAACCACGCGCCTGATCGAGCCTTTCGCACCGCGGCTGCTGGCGGCCCGCGCCCGCGCCGGCAAGGAGGCGCCGCTGCGCCTGGCCGAGCGCCTGGGCCGCGCCGGCCCCCCGCATCCCGCCAGCACGCCGGTCTGGCTTCCCGCGAGGAGAGTGGGAGGGAGACTGCTCCTTCTTTCACCGCCCCAGGCGTTGCGCACGCGCCCGGGCCTCTCCCTGCTGGTCACCTCGGGCACGGTGACCTCCGCCGAGGTCCTGGCCGGGCGGCTGCCCGAGGGCGTGATCCACCAGTTCGCCCCGGTGGACGCGCCCGGCGCCGTCGCCCGCTTCCTGAAGCACTGGCGGCCGGACGCCGGCCTGTTCGTGGAGAGCGAGCTCTGGCCGAACCTGATCCTGGGCGCGCGCCGGCGCGGGGTGCGGCTGGGCCTCGTCTCGGCGCGCATGACCGAAGCCAGCGCCCAGGGCTGGACCCGGGCGCCGGCGTCCGCCCGCGCGCTGCTCGCGGCCTTCGACCTGGTCCTGCCGCAGGACGAGGCCGCCGCCCAGCGGCTGTCGCGTCTCGGCGCGCGGGTCGGGCCCGAGCTGAACCTCAAGCTCGCCGGCCAGGCGCCGCCCTTTGATCCCGCGGCGCTGGCGGCGCTTCGCGCGCAGACGCACGGCCGCGCGGTCGTGCTGGCCGCCAGCACCCACGCGGGCGAGGAGCCGATCGTGGCCGCCGCCTTTTGCCAGGCGACGGCCGGGCGCGGCGCGCTGCTGGTCATCGCGCCGCGGCATCCGGAGCGTGGCGATGCCGTCGCCGACGAGGTCGCCCGCGCCGGCTTGACGGTGGCGCGCCGCAGCCGTGGCGAGACGCCGGCGCTTGGCGAGGCCTACCTCGCCGACACCCTGGGCGAGATGGGGCTGTTCCTGCGGCTTGCGGACGTGGTGGTGATGGGCGGCAGCCTGGTGGAAGGCATCGGCGGCCACAATCCGCTGGAGGCGGCGCGCGTCGGCGTCGCAGTCGTCACCGGCGCGCACGTGGCCAACGCCCGCGCCGTCTACGACGAGATGCTGGCCGAGGCCGCGGTCATCGAGGCGGCCGATCCCGCCGCGCTCGCCCGGCACATCGAAGGCCTGCTGGCCTTTCCGCAGATCGCCCGCCGGATCGGCCAGGCGGCGCTGGACTATGCCGAGCGGCGCGCGGCGGCGCTCCAGCGGGCGCTGCCGCTCATTGAGGCCCTGGTCGACGCATGAGGCTCGCCACGCCGCGCTGGTGGTACAGCCGCGACCAGCGCGTCGCCCCCGTCGCCCGCGCGCTGCTCACGCCCGTCTCCTGGGCCTGGGCCTCGGCCACCGCCCGGCGGATCGCCCGCGCGACGCCGGTCGATCCCGGCCCGCCGGTCATCTGCGTGGGCAACCTGACGCTCGGCGGGACCGGCAAGACGCCGATCGTGCGCGCCATCGCCGAGCGCCTGGCGGCCCAGGGCCTCGCCATCCACCTGCTCTCGCGCGGCTATGGCGGACGGCTGGAAGGTCCGGTGCAGGTCGATCCCGGCCGCCACACGGCCGCCGAGGTGGGCGACGAGCCGCTGATGCTGGCGCGGGACTTTCCGGTGTGGGTGGCGCGCGACCGCGCCGCGGGCGCGCGCGCCGCCGCGCTTGCGGCCGCCCAGGCCATCGTCATGGACGACGGTCACCAGAACCCCTCGCTGAGGAAGGCGCTCTCCCTGGTCGTGGTGGACGGCGAGACGCGCGGCGGCGAGTGGCCATTCGGCGACGGCCGGGTGTTTCCGGCGGGACCCTTGCGCGAGCCCCTGGCCGATGGCCTGGCGCGCGCCGACGCCGTCATCGTGCTGCTGCCGGCGGACCTGCCGGAGATCGACCCGCAGCTCGCCGGCCTGTTCGCGGGCAAGCCGCTGCTGGCCGCACGCCTGGAGCCCGCCGCGACGCCGCCGCGCGGCCCGCAGCTGGGCTTTGCCGGGGTCGGCAAACCGTGGAAGGTGGAGCGCGCCCTGCGCGCCGCGGGCTGCGAGCTCTGCGACTTCGCGCCCTTTCCGGACCACTTCGCCTACGACGAGGCCACGTTGCGCGCGCTGGCCGCCCGCGCCGAGGCGTTCGGCGCGGGGCTGGTCACCACCGAAAAGGATTGGGTGCGCCTGCCACCGGCCTGGCGCGCGCGGGCGCGGGCCTGGCCGGTGCGGGCGGTCTTCGTCGGGCCGCAGGCCCTGGACGCCCTGCTGGCGGTTATTGCAGCTCGCAGCTGACGTCGTGGAGGGAGGCGGCCTCGGCCTCCTGGTCAACGTCGGCCAGGGCGCGCACCAGCTCGACGAGCTTGCGGCGAACACGAGCGCGGCCGAGCTTGGGGAACACAGCGGCGAGCTCGGCGCCTTCCGGGGTGAGCATGAAGCTCTGGGCGTCGTAGTTCGGCGCGGCCGAGGTCTCCAGCTCGTCGCCGACGGCCAGGCCCTCGTAGAAGTAGCCGATGCTGGTGCTCAGCGCGCGGGCGATCTCGAACAGCTTCGAGGCGCTCACGCGGTTCGCCGCGCGCTCGTACTTCTGCACCTGCTGGAAGGTCAGGCCCAGGGCCTCGGCCAGCCGCTCCTGGCTGATTCCGAGCTCTTTGCGACGCATGCGGATGCGCAGGCCCACGTGGCGATCGACCGGGTGCGGCCCGTCGAAACCAGCCTCTTCACGCCCATCCGCGACGGCTTGAAATTCACTGTGCGAAATCGTCATCGAACTGCCCCCTGCTCCTAACGTCAGCCCTGCAACATCCTTTGCCAGCCTGAGACACTCGCTTGGACGCCTGCAGGTTGCAGAAAAGCGACATTTCCGCGACCGTTGGAAGGCGGGCCCTACTCGTTTTGGGGGTCCGATACCCGTTTTGAGTGAGCCAGTTCGCCGCACCCAGGAGGTATGCGCCTGGGCGGAAACATTTCTTAGTGGAATTAATAAGTCTTTGTTGAAACTCAGCGTGACAGCGCGCGCCAGCCGATGTCGCGGCGGCAGAAGCCTTCCGGGAAGTCGATGGCGTCCACCGCGGCATAGGCCTTGGCGAGGGCGGCGGCGAGGTCCTCTCCGCGCGCGCAGACGTTCAGCACCCGCCCGCCCGCGGCGCGCAACGCGCCCTGCGCATCACGTTTGGTGCCGGCGTGGAACACCACCACCTCGGCGCCGAAATCCTGCTCCAGGCCACGGATCTCGCCGCCGCTCTTGGGCGTCCCGGGATAGCCCAGGGCGGCCAGCACCACGCAGACGGCCGGCTCGTCGCGCCACACGGGCGGCGGCAGCGTCTTCAGCGTCCCGGTCGCGCAGGCGTGCAGATAGGGAACGATGTCGCTCGCCAGCCGCAGCATCAGCACCTGGCATTCCGGATCGCCGAAGCGGACGTTGAACTCCACCAGCTTCGGGCCGTGCGGGGTAGCCATCAGCTCGACGAACAGCACGCCGCGATAGGGCGCGCCGTCGGCGGCGATGCCGGCGAAGGCCGGTTCGACAAGGCGCGTACGCACCTGCTCGACCAGCTCGGGGGTGAAGACCGGCGCTGGCGAATAGGTCCCCATGCCGCCGGTGTTGGGCCCCTGCTCGCCGTCGAAGGCGCGCTTGTGGTCCTGGGCCCAGCCGAACAGGATGGAGGTCTCGCCGTCGCAGAGGGCGAACAGCGAGCCGATCTCGCCCTCCAGGAACTCCTCGATGACCACCCGCGCGCCCGCCGCGCCGAAACGGCCGCCTAGCGCGTCGTCGATCGCCGCCTCGGCCTCCGCCCGGGTGGGCGCGACCACCACGCCCTTGCCGGCCGCGAGCCCATCGGCCTTGACCACATAGGGCGCGTCGAAGCGGTCGAGGGCGGCGCGTGCGGCGGCGGCGTCCTCGCAGATCTGGTAGGCCGCAGTCGGCAGGCCGTAGCGGTCGGCGAAGGTCTTGGTGAAGGCCTTGGAGGACTCCAGCTGGCCAGCCTGGGCGCTGGGCCCGAAGCAGGGGACGCCCGCGGCCGCGAGCGCGTCCGCCAGGCCCGCCGCGACCGCCACCTCCGGCCCGATCACCACCAGGTCCGCGGCGATCTCGCGGGCCAGCGCCAGCTGTCCCTCCACGTCGGTGGGGCCCACGTCGCGCGTCTCGCAGAGCTCGGCCATGCCCGGATTGCCCGGCGAGGCCACCAGCCGGGCCAGCAGCGGCGACTGGGCGATCTTCCAGGCCAGCGCATGCTCACGCCCGCCCGAGCCCACGAGGAGGATGTTCATGCCGCGGGGCTTTGGCGCGCGGGACCGGCGGGGTCAAGGCCGTTGCGCGGTCGAGGATCTGAAGCCCCCGTACAAACGGGGGAGCCGTCGCCGAGGGCGATGGAGGGGGCGTTCTCTCAAGCCTTGATCGCCCTCTCAAGCCTTGATCGCCGCGAGCACCTTGTCGGCGAACAGCTTGGCCTGTTCGTAGGGCAGCACATAGGGCAGGCCGCCGAAGCCCGCAGGTTGGGGAAGGCGCGGGCGCAGTTGAAGTCCCGGCGCGCGGAGCCCTGGAGAACGGCCGCGCGCGCCGGGATAGTCGAGTGTCTCTCGAGTTGTCGCGCCGCGGGGATAGAAGGCTGCGACGGCATGAAGCTTCACCGTGCAAGCGGCCCCCGGTCAAGCCGAACTGCGGCAGGATGACGCACCTGTGATTCCCGGCGGGGCGCCGCCCCGATGCGGCTATCCGGCGAGGTTATCGAGCGCGCTCTTCACCCGGGTGCGCAGCAGCGGGTCGCGGGTGGTCTCGAGCATGGAGCTCAGGCTGTTGCGCGCGGCGCTCACGTCGCCGGTCGCCTGCTCGAGCCGCGCGCGCTCCCACCAGCCGGGACTGTAGTCCGGCGCCACGGTGGTGATGCGCTGAAACACGGTCAGGGCCCGGGGAAGCCGCTGCGCCTGTTCCGCCCGTGTCGCCTGGTTGATCATCAGCCGTACGAGCACGCCCCGGTTGGTCATCGGCGCGACGAGTCGCGGCGTGGCCTGCATCCGGCCGAGCGCCGAGCGCAGGAAGCTCTCCAGCTGTTCCGGCGCCACCCGGACGCCGCGGTTGAACGGATCGATCACCAGGAACGGGGGCGCGCCGACCCCCACCAGCACGTGATGCGGCGTGTTGAGCGCATGCGCGGTCCAGCCGACGCGCCGGGCGAGCGCGACATAGAGAATGGCCAAGGCCACCGGCAGGCCGCGCCGCCGGTCGATCACGCGGATCAGGTCGGCGTTGGCCGGATCGTCATAGGTCAGGCGGTCGCCTTCGAAGCCGCATTCGCCAGCCAGCGCCTCGGCCAGTCGCGCCGCCTGGGCGCCCGGTCCCACGCTGCGGGCCGCGCGGCTCCGGAGCCGCCCGGCGATCGCCTCGAGCACGTCCAGATAGGCCGGAAGGTCCGCGCCCGGATGATCCAGGGCGGCGATCTGCAGCGCGGCCTTGTCCAGCTCGATCTCGGTCTCCTCGATCAGGCCGAGGTGGGTGATGTCGTCGACCATGATTTCCGAACACCTCGCCAAGGCGAGCGGGCTATCCTAACCTGTCGGCGGGAGGCGCAGGAAAAAATGCGGGGCAGCCTTCCGCAGCAGGCCCGCCCCCTTTTTCATCCCCCGTGACCCGCGACGACGAATTTCCCGACTGGATGGCGACCGCGCGCGCCGCGGCGCTGCGGCTGGGCGCGGAGACGCGCGGCGGCCGGGGCGCGGATCATCACCTCTATGTGGCGTTGCTGGAAGATCGGCGCCGCGCCTGCCGCTTCGGCCTGTATGTCGGCGAGACCTCCTGCGATCCTGACCTGCGCTTCGACCAGCACAAGAGCGGCTACCGCGCGAGCCGCTGGGTCCGCCGGTTCGGCGTGCGCCTGCTGCCGGACCTGGTGGCGCACCTCAATCCGCTGCGGCGTTGGGAGGCGATCGAGCTGGAGCCTGCGCTCGCCGAGGCGTTCCAGCGGGCCGGTGTGCCCTGGGTGGAGGGCGGCCATTGAACCTGCTCGCGAGGTGGATGCCGCGGAACAGGCGCACGCCGGCGCCGTTTTCCCGCCATGACAGCTCAACAATCCCCGACCGCGAACCCGCCCGAAGCCATCGAAGGCCCGGACGTCACGGTCGAAGGCGGCGCGGTGGTGGTTCAGGCGCCCGGCGCCCCCGCCTTCGCCCTGACCCCCGAGGCGGCGACCCTGTGGGCGGAACGTCTGCTCGAAGCCGCCGACCAGGCGCGCGCCGCAAGCTCCCCGCAGGCGCGGGCCAAGCCGCCCTTCCCGCCGGCCGAACTGGTGAGCCCGCACGGCGCCGCCTGATGCCCCGCTCCTGCGGCGAAGGTGAACAAGCCCTGAATGCGCGACTCAGGGTCTGGAAACACAACCATGCGTAGGCTGGCGATCGTCCGCTCCTCAGGCGGACGGATCGCCAGGAACTATAGCCATGAGCGTGCATTGGGTTCTGTTGGCCGGCGGGGCCGCGAAGGTGGGCGATCTCGTCTCGTCCGAAGCCGGCGGCATGCCGATCTATCGGGTCGTCGCGATCGAGGACGGCAAGGCCTGGCTGCAGGGTGAGCGCCAGCCGGACGCCCGGCCGATGCCGCTCGAGCGTTTCATCTGGAAGGCCGCGGGCAGCGCCCAGGAGCTCTGAGCGCCGGCGCCGGCGGGAGCCGCAGGACGCAGACCGCCTCCTCCCAGACCTCGACCTGCGGAAAATGCCGGGCGCGCAGCCGCGCCAGGCCGAGCAGCCGGATCGGCTCCACTGAAAGCTACCCACAGCCAGGGTGGCGGCGGCAGGCTAATCCGTGCTCAACAGACAAACTCGGCTCGAGGGCCTGAACGCCCCCTCAGTCGCCTTCGGCGACAGCTCCCCCGCAAGCGGTGGAGCATCGTGGCGCTCCAGATCCTCCACCGCGCAGCGGGGGAGGTGGCTCCCGCCGCAAGGCGGGAGACGGAGGGGGCGTTCGGCGCAGACGTGTGAATCCGGTGGCATTCATGGGGAGGGGAACACTCGGAAGGATGTCAGACGCCTCGCGGCGCGGCGCGGCGGGCGAAGCGGCCTGGGTCGACCAGGGCGGCGAGGGGCGAAGGCAGCGGGCTCGGCGCGCCCACGGCGAGGGCCGCGAGGTGCTCGCCCAGCAGCGGCGCGAACGAAAAGCCGCGCGACCCGAAGCCGGTCAGCACGTGGAGGCCCTCCGCCGCCCCGGCGACGGGCAGGCGGTCGGCGGTCGTCGCTCGCACCGCGGCGCGACCCGCGAGCGCCCGCTTGGCGAGGCGGCTGGCCAGACCCGGCAAACGGCCGGCGAGGGTCTGCATGTTGCGGGCGTGATCGGCCTCGCGCACCAGGGCCGTGGTCTCGCCGCGGTCGTGGGTCGCGCCGAACAGCACGCCGTCGCGCGTAGGAACGACATAGCCGCCCCAGGCGCAGGCCGGGACCGCGGGCGAGGGCTCGGCCCAGCTCGCCTGGCCGCGCACGGGCGTGAGCGCCAGACCGGGCGCCAGGTCGGCGGCGTCCAGGCCCGCGGCGACGATCACCGCCTCGGCCTCGCCGAGGTCTGCGCCGCCTTCGCCGCGCAAGACCCAGCCCGCGCCCCCCCGCTCCAGCCCCGTCACCCGCGCCAAGCGCGGCGCCCCGCACCAGGCGGCCAGCAGCGGCGCCGGATCGACCACGAGGGCGGACGTCTGGTCGAGGGCGGCAGGCGCAGGCTCGCCCAGGCGCAGGCTCGCCGCTTCCGGATCGAGCACGGCCAGCGCGCCGGGCTCGAAGAGGTCCGAGGCGGCGATGCGCGCGAAGCGGCCCAGGTCGCGCTCGCCGGACGCCAGCTGCAGCACGCCATGGGCGATCACCGCCTGCGGATGCTCGTCATACAGCTGCACCGCGCGGGCGAAGGCCCGGGCGAACAGCTCCGCCGGCGCCCCCAAGCCCGCATCGAGCCGGGGGGTCACCAGGGCCGCAGGATTGCCGGAAGCGGCCGCGCCCAGGCGCTCGGCCTCGAAGACCAGCGGCTCGCCGCCCAGGGCCCGCACCGCGCGCGCCGCCGAGGCGCCGGCGATCCCGCCGCCGACGATCGCCACCCGCCGGGCGCCGGGCGCGTCCGTGGCTGCGCCTGGCAGACGGGCCTCCAGCCGCTCGCGTTTGCGCCCGAACCCGGGCCGCTTCTCGACCGTGAAGCCCGCCTTTGCGAGCCCCCGGCGGACCTGGCCGGCCACGGTGAAAGTCGCCGCGCGCGCCCCGGGTGCGGAGCGGGCCGCGACCAAGGCCAGCACCTCGTCGCGCCACATGGCGGCGTTGAGCGCAGGCGAGAAGCCGTCGAGGAACCAGGCGTCGGCCCGCCCGCTCCAGCCGGCCAGGGCGGCCGTGACCTCCATCACCGCCACGTCGATCACGGCGCCCAGCTCGGGCAGCTCGATCCGGTGGACGCCGCGGGCGCGGCCTGGCCAACGCGCGGCGAGCAGGGCGGCCAGGTCGGCGAGCTCCGGCCAGCGCGCGAGCGCCCGGGCCGCCTCCTGAGCGGTGATCGGATGGGCTTCGATGGTGAAGACGTGCAGCCGGCCGCCCGCGGGTCGCGCGCGGCGCCACAGGTCGAGCAGGGCCAGCACGTTGAGCCCCGTGCCGAAGCCCAGCTCGCCCACCACGAAACGGCGCCGGCCGGCCCACGCCTCGGGCAGGCCGCAGCCCTGCAGGAAGACCACGCGGGTCTCCGCCAAGCCGTCCTCGCTCGAGAAATAGACGTCGCCGTAAAGGCGCGAGCGCGGCAGGCCGTCGGGCGTCCACTCCAGCGGACTCGGGGACGACGGTGGGCCGCGATCGGGCGTCATGGCGCAAGATGCAGACACGGGGCCCGTAATGCAAAGAGGGCCGCCCATCGGACGGCCCTCCCCCAACCCGAAACGGGTCGGAACCCCTCTTACATATTGCCGGCCGGCGCATTGCCGGTCATGGCCGAGGCGTTGCCGGCGGCCGAGGCCGCGTCGGCGGCGGCGGCGTTCGCGGTGGCCGCGGCGTTCTGGGCGGAGTCCGCGGCGGCCGCGGCGTTGGCGGCGTCAGCGGCGGCGACGTTGCCTTCATCGGTCTTCTTCGAGCAGGCGGCGACCGACATGGCGGTGACGGCGGCGCAGGCGACGATCAGGGTGCGGAAAACCCGCGAAGTCATGTCCCGAATTCCTCTTGCGGTGTGTCAGCGCGCCAGTGGCGGGAAAGCGCAAGGCTCGGTCCCGGCCAATGGCCCGCCACAGCTGTAGGCTGGGACCGCGGCCAAGGCAACCCGACTCTCACGAATCCGTGATCAGCGGCAGCCTCGCCGGGGCGTCGTGTCAGGCCTCGGCCGGAATGGACGACAGCGTCTCTTCCAGTTCGAGGAAGCTGGGCTGGGCCTCGGAAGGCACCTCGCCCCGGCCGATCTCCACCGAGATCTGGGCGGCGTTGCCGTGCAGGTGAGCGACCAGCACGGACTGGATGATGCGGTAGAAGGCGGCCTCCTCCTCGACGATGCCCTTCATCCGGGTCGCCAGCGGGGCCACCAGCCCATAGGCCATGAACACCCCCATGAAGGTGCCGACCAGCGCCGAGCCGATCATCTCGCCCAGCACTTCCGGCGGCTCGGTGATCGCGCCCATGGTCTTGATGACCCCCAGCACGGCGGCGACGATGCCCAGCGCCGGCAGGGCGTCGGCCAGGCTCTGCAGGGCATGGCTGGGGGCGAGCGCCTCGTGGTGGTGCTTCTCCAGTTGCTTTTCCATGGCGTCCTCGACCTGGTGGGGGTCCTCCAGGTTCATGGTCATCATGCGCAGCGTGTCGCAGATGAAGTCGACGGCGAAGTGGTCCTTCAGGATGCGTGGGAAGCGCGAGAAGATGCCGCTGTCGGTCGGCTTCTCGATATGGCTTTCCAGGGCGATGACGCCCTTCGACTTCATCGTCTTGGTGAGCAGGAACAGCAGCGACAGCAGGTCGCGGTAGTCCGTGGCCTTCCATTTGGACCCGGAGAACGCCTTGCCGAAGGCGCCGCCAGTGGCCTTGATCACCGGCATGGAGTTGCCGATCAGGAAGCTCGCCACCGCAGCACCGCCGATGCACATCATCTCGTGCGGCAGGGCCTTGACGATCACCCCGATGTTGCCGCCGGAGATGATGAAGCTGCCGAACACCAGGCCGAACAGCAGGACGATGCCGATGATCTGGAACATGGGAGAGGTGGGACCACTTTCTGCGGAACACGCCGGTCCCCAAATCTGGCCGTTATTGCTTAATGGGCCGTGAGCAGGCGCCAGGACGTGGCGCCGGAGGTCCGACTGTGCGACCCGCGGTCCCCCTCCCCCGCTGCGCGGCGGAGGTAAAGCTTTGTAATTATTGGAACGGCCGACAACCACCCTCCCGTCCCGCTCACGCCACGCCGGCCTCCGCCTTCAGACGACGGACGACATCCGGCGAGAGATAGCCGTCCGCCGTCAGGCCGCGGGCCTTCTGCCAGGCCCGCAGGGCGTCGCGGGTCTTCAGGCCCACCAGGCCGTCGGCGGCGCCCGGGTCGAAGCCCAGGGTCGCCAGCGCCCGCTGGGCCGTCATGCGGTCGACGAGCGAGAGCGGGACCTCCTGCGGCCAGGCCCTGAGCAGCGGCGGCTGGCCGGAGAAGCGGTCCGCCATAAGGCCCACGCTCAGCGCGTAGGCCAGCGAGCTGTTGTACTTGCGGATGGCGAAATGGTTCGGGAACAGCAGGAACAGCGGCCCCCGGGCGCCGGTGGGGGCGACCAACTGGGCCGGTGTCAGGGAATCGGCCGCAGGCCAAGGCCGGCCGTCGGCGCGCACCACCCCCAGCTCGGCCCATTCGAGCGGCGTCTTCTTCGGCCCCTCGGTCAGCCCGTAGTCGAAGTCCGGCGGGGCGGTCACCTCGCGCGCCCAGTCCTGGCCCGGCTTCCAGCCGCCCTGGCGCAGCAGGTTGGCGGCCGAGGCCAGCGCGTCGGCCGGCGAGCTCCAGATGTCGCGCCGCCCGTCGCCGTCGCCGTCGACCGCGGCGGAGAGATAGGTGGTGGGGATGAACTGCGTCTGGCCCATCGCCCCGGCCCAGGAGCCGCGCAGCTGGGCGCGGCTGACCTCGCCCGAGCCGATCATCTCCAGGGCGGCGATCAGCTGGGTCTCGGCGAAATCGCGGCGGCGGCCCTGGGCGGCCAGGGTGGCCATCGAGCGGATCACGTCGAAGTTCCCCTGGATCGCGCCGAAGCCGCTTTCCATGCCCCAGATCCCCAGCAGGATCTCGCGCGGCACGCCGAAGCGCTGCTCGATGGCGGGCAGCTGCGGGATCGCGGCGGCCCGGGAGAGGCCCGTGGCCACGCGGGTCTCGGTCACCACGCCGCGCACATAGTCGGAGAGCGGCTTGGAGAACTCCGGCTGGCGGTTGTCGAGTCCGCCCACCCGGGGGTCGGGCGTCAGCCCTGCGAACTCGCGCTGCAGCAGCGCGGGCGCGATGCCGGCGGCCACAGCCCGGCCGTAGAAGCCGGCCGCCCAGGCGTCGAAGGTCATGTCGCCTGAAGCGGTGAGCGGGCGGATCGGGCCGGAGGCCTGGGGACCCGGGCTCGGCTCGGGCGCGGCGGCGTGCGGCGGCGCAGGCGCGGCGGGCGGCGGTCCGCGATCGGCGGGACTGGCGCATCCGGCCAGGACCAGGAACGGCAGCAGATATGGACGGCGCATCCTGTGGAATCTAACGAGCGTCGACGGCTCCCTTCAATCCTTTCGCCGAGAGACCGTGTCTCAGCCGCGCCGTTGACTCGGGGCAGGCAGCCCCGTATATGCGCCCGCTCTGTAGCAACCCGGACGGTCCCCTCGCGGGCCCCGCCTCGAAGATACGGTCATGAAGGTCAGAAGCTCGCTCAAGTCGCTCAAGACGCGTCACCGCGACTGCAAGCTCGTGCGCCGCAAGGGCCGGGTCTACATCATCAACAAGACCGACCCGCGCTTCAAAGCCAAGCAGGGCTGAGCGCAGCGCGCTCTCAGCGGCGGTCGCAGGTCTGAGGTGATCCGGCCGAGCGCGGCCGCACGATCGGCCTTGCCGCGCGCAAACGAGCCGGAACGCCCCCTCCGTCTCGCGCCTTCAGCGCGATCCACCTCCCCCGCTTCGCGGTGGAGGATCTGAAGCAAATATGCTCCGCCGCAAAGCGGGGGAGCTGTCGCCGAAGGCGACTGAGGGGGCGTTCAGTCGCCTACCCTCTCCCTCTCTCGCTTAGCTCGAGGGAGAAGGGGCGGCCCGCGCGCTAATCGCTCTCGGCTTCAGTGCCCTTCGGGGCGGTCGCGCAGGATGAAGACGCCCAGCACCACCACGACCACTGCGGTGGAGAAGGCGCCCATGAAGCCTGCGCCGGCGCACAGCCACAGGGCCAGGAACAGGACCAGCGTCGCGACCGCCAGCGAGCCCCACTTGGTGAGACGCATGACGAACTCGAAGGTCGCGGTCTGCTCCGAAATATCCATTTCGCCGCGGTGATAGGTGGTCGCTTGGCTGGCCATCGCCGAAAACTGCTCTCTGACGTCGGGAACTTCGCGCGCGGTGCTACACGAGACGGCTGCGCCGCTCAAGCGCCCCAGCCGGCCGACCGGGCGCGAATTGCCGCAAACGCCTATCGCCCAGGCGGCTTCTGGCATGCGCCCAGCAGGGCCGAACGTTCCTCCGGCGTCAGCGCGCGCCAGCGCCCCTCGGGCAGGTCGCCGAGATTCAGCGTCCCGATCCGCACCCGGAAGAGATCCACGACGTGCAGGCCCACGAGCTCGCACATCCGCCGGATCTGGCGGTTGCGCCCCTCCTTCAGCACGAAGCCCAGCTTCTGCGGGGCGAGCTGGGTCACCTTGGCGTGGCGCAGCTGGCGCCCGTCGAGCTGCAGGCCGTGGCGCAGCAGGGCCAGCTTCTTCTCCGTCACCTGGCCGGTGACGCGGACCAGGTATTCCTTTTCCAGGTCCGAGCCGGGCCCGATGATCGCCTTGGCCAGCACCCCGTCCTCCGAGAGCAGCAGCAGGCCACGGGAATCCATGTCCAGCCGCCCCAGCGGCGCCAGGCTGGTGCGCGCGTCAGGGATCGCAGGGCTCTCGCCGACCAGCGCCTGGCGGGTGAGCAGGCGCACGGCCGGGACCTGCCCCGCCTCCGGCTGCGCGGAGACCACGCCCACCGGCTTGTGCAGCACGGCGGTTAAGGTGGCGCCGAGCTCGCTCTCGGCGGCCTCGGCCAGGGTGAGCGTCTGGCCTGGCGCGATCTTGCGGCCGACGTCCTCCACCCGCTCGCCGTCTATCGAAACCAGGCCCCGGGCGATCAGGTCCTCCGCCTCGCGCCGCGAGCAGACGCCGTTCTGCGCCAGCCAGCGGTTCACCCGCTGCGGCTCGGCTTCCTGGTAACGGCGCGTCCAGGCCATTAGCGCCTCAGACCAGCGCCTCGAAGTCGTCCACCAGCCGCTCCAGCTGCTTCATGCCGGCCGTCCAGAAGGCCTTCTCGCGCGGGTTCAGGCCGAAGGGGGCCAGGGCTTCGACGTAGGTCCGGGTCCCGCCCGCGGCGAGCAGCTGCTCGTAGAGCGGGGCGAAGGCGGCGGGGTCCTCGCGCCGCTTCTCCATCAAGCCGCGCACCAGCAGGTCGCCGAAGGCGTAGGCGTAGACATAGAAGGGTGAGTGGGTGAAGTGGCTGACGTAGGCCCAGTAGTGCTCGTAGCCCGCGTTCAGCTTCACCGCCGGACCCAGGCTCTCGGCCATCACCTCGATGAACAGGCCGGCGATCTCGTCGGGCGCCAGCTCGCCGGTCTGGCGGGCCGCATGGAAGCGGGTCTCGAAGCGGTGGAAGGCGATCTGGCGCACCACCGTGTTGAGCCCGTCCTCGATCTTGCCGGCGAGCAGGCCGCGGCGCTCCTCCGGGGTCGCGGCCGCCAGCAGCTTCTCGAACACCAGGCCCTCGCCGAAGATCGAGGCAGTCTCGGCGAGGGTGAGCGGCGTGTCCGCCAGCAGCGTGCCCAGGGGCCGGCAGAGCGTCTGGTGCACCGCATGGCCGAGCTCGTGGGCCAGGGTGAGCACATCGCGGCGCTCGCCCATGTAGTTCAGGAAGACGAACGGGTGGCGATCGGCGGTGACCGGGTGCGAATAGGCGCCCGACTGCTTGCCGGCTCGCGGGCGCGCATCGATCCAGGGCTGGGCGAAGAAGGTCTCCGCCGTCTGGGCGAACTGCGGGGCGAGGGCGGCGAAGCTTTCCAGCACCATGCCGCGGGCCTCGTCCCAATCGTAGGTGCGGGGCTGGGTGGTCTCCAGCGGCGCGTTGCGGTCCCAGTAGTTCAGCGCCTCCAGCCCCATGGCCCTGGCCTTCAGCCGGTAGTAGCGGTGGCTCACCCGGGGATAGGCCTCGACGACCGCTGCCTCCAGCGCCTCCACCGCCTCGGCGTCGACCTCGTTGGCGATGTGGCGTGCGGCGGCGGGCGTCGGATACTTGCGCCAGCGGTCCTCCACCTGCTTCTCGAAGGCGAGCGTGTTGAGGCAGAGCGCCAGCACCGAGCTGTGCGCCGCCAGCGCCGCCGACAGCCCTTCGCCCGCCTGGCGACGGCGCCCCGGATCCGGATCGGAAAGCCGGTTCAGCGCCTCCGAAAGCGTCAGGCTCTCTGGCCCGACCTGCACGGTGAGCTTGGCGAGCGTCTCGTCCCACAGCCGGCTCCAGTTGGCGACCGCCGGGCCGCGGTCCACCAGCATCCGCTCCAGGTCCGACGAAAGTTCGTGGGGGCGGGAGAGACGCACGCGCCGCAGCCACGGCCGCCAGCCCGCAGCTCCCGGATGCGCCGCCAGCGCGGCCTCCAGTTCCACGTCTTCAAGCTCGTTGATCTCGAGGGTGAAGAACAGGCTCTCGGCGCCGATCTGCGCCGCGCGCGCGCGGAAGTCGGCCTCGAACTTCGACCAGGCCGCGTCATCCCGCGCGCAGGACGCCGCCAGCGCGGCGTAGGCCCCCACGCCCCAGAGCGCATTGGTGATCGCCTCATAGAGGGCCACGCCGCGATCCAGCCGCTCGCCGAGGACGGCGGGCTCCCCGCGGGCGGCGACCAGCTGTCCTTTCAGCGCGCAGAGCTCCTCGGTTCTGGCCTGCGCCAGCACCAGGTCGGCTTCGATCTGCGGATCCTCGCGGCCGGCGTAGAGGTCGGCGAGGCTCCATTCGGGCAGGGCGTCGGTCTTGAAGGGCGCGTTCATGTGGTGAGAGATAGGCCATCGCGGCCCTCGGCGGGAGGCGCTTTTCGGGGGCGCTTGCCGGCAGGGCCGCCAATGACGACACTACAAACCAGCTCGAATTCCCAGCTCCCCCGCTGCGCCCTGGAGGTTAAGAGACATGGACGACCTCCTGGTCGCGGTGCTGGCGGGTGGCGAAGGCCGGCGGATGGGCGGGGTGAAGGCGCTCCGGCCGTTTCGCGGCCAGGCTCTTGTCGCCCACGCCGTGACCCAGGCGCGGCGCTGGTCGGAGCTCGTTGTGGTGGTCGTGCGCGATGCGCGCCAGGTCCAGGGCGCGGCGGACGCGCCGCTGGTGATCGATCGTCCCGACGTGGAGGGCCCGCTGGCGGGGCTCGCCGCGGCGCTGGAGCATGCCGCGGCGGCGGGAGCGCGCAGGGTGCTCACCCTGCCCTGCGACATGCCCAACCTGCCGCAGGACCTGCCGGCGCGGCTGGGCGCGGCGTTCGCCCCCGAGCACCGCGCCGTCCTGCCGGTCGCGGCCGGCGAGCTGCAGCCGATCTGCGGAATGTGGCGGACGTCCGCGCTGCAAGAGTTGCCCGCCTATCTCGCCGCCGGCCGCCGCTCTCTCAAGGGCTTCGCCACAACCTGCGGGCTGGCGACCGTCGACTTCGGAGACGGCGCGCAGGCCTTCGCCAACGCCAATTCGCCCGAGGAGTTGGAACGGCTGGAGCGGGAGCGGTGAGCTCTGGCTAGGCCGCGCGCCGCCGCTCGGCGGGCCGCGAGAGCCGGCGCTGGGCCTCGCCGATGTAGTCGCGGGTGAGCGGGACGGCGTCGACCTTCTTGGCCAGTTGCAGCTGGAAGACCATGTGGCCGCGGTAGCGGAAGGCGATCTCGCTGACGCCGAGATAGAACTCCCACATCCGGCAGAAGCGCTCATCGTAGATCGCCGCGATCGCGGCGCGCTGGACGGCGAAGCGTTCGCGCCAGGCGCGCAAGGTCTCGGCGTAGTGCAGGCGCAGGATCTCGATGTCGGTGACCATCAGCCCGGCGCGCTCCACGCAGGCCAGCACCTCGCTCATGGCGGGGATGTAACCGCCGGGAAAGATGTACTTGGCGATCCAGGGCTGGGTGAAGGCCGGCCCCTCGTAGCGGCCGATCGAGTGGATCACCGCCACCCCGTCGTCCTTCAGGAGCCGCGCGATCTGGTCGTAGTAGGTCTGGAAGTTTGGCCGGCCGACGTGCTCGAACATGCCAACCGAGACGATGCGGTCGTACGGCCCCTCGACGTCGCGATAGTCGGTCAATGAGAAGCGCGCCCGCCCCGCCAGGCCCGCCGCCTCCGCTCGCGACCGGGCGGTCGCCAGCTGTTCGGTGGAGAGCGTGATCCCGTCCACCGCCGCGCCCGTCTCCTCGGCCAGAGTGAGCGCAAGGCCGCCCCAGCCGCAGCCGATGTCGAGCACCTTCTGGCCGGAGCCTAGCAGCAGCTTAGCCGCCAGCCGCCGCTTCTTGGCGAGCTGCGCTTCTTCCAGGCTCATCTGCGGATGGTCGAAGTAGGCGCAGGAATACTGCATGTCGACGTCGAGAAAGCGGCGGTAGAAGTCCACCGACAGGTCGTAGTGGTGGGCGACGTTGCGGCGGGCGGCGGCGCGCTGGTTGGCCTGCAGCCGACGGTCCAGCCACCATCGCTCCAGGGGCGTGGCCCGCTTCAGCGGCCGGTGCTTGGCGTTGCGCCCGATGAGGTCGAGGAGGTCGTAGATCCGGCCGGCCTCCAGCTCCAGGCCGCCGTCCATATAGGCTTCGCCCAGCGCCAGTGACGGATTGGCGGCGATGCGCGCCACCCAGCCCTGGCTGGTGATGCGGACGATGACCGGCGGGCCGGACCCGTCGCCCGCCTGCAAAACCGCCCCGCCGGGAAGGCGGATGGTGAGCGCCCCTTCGCGCACGACCTTGCGCAGAAAGGATTGCAGAGCCATGTGCGTCCTCTCGTCCCTACGAGGTAGGAACGATGCAGCAGCGCCCAGGTTCCTTGAACGCTGCTTTCGGAGCGGGGTTCCGGACCAGCTCGCAGCTTGACTCCGGCGGATGATTTTCCTAATTCGGCGACGTCGTTAGCACTCCACGACCTTGGCTGCTAACAGCCTTGGCGGCGCGGGTCCTGGGGGTTGACGCGTCGTCTATGCAACCGTCTCGAACGGAGAAAAAACATCATGGCGTTTCGTCCTCTGGGAGACCGCGTTCTCGTCAAGCGGGTCGAGGAAGAAGAGAAGACCCGCGGCGGGATCATCATCCCCGACACCGCCAAGGAAAAGCCGCAGGAAGGCGAAGTCATTGCCGTCGGCCCCGGCGCGCGTGACGAGAGCGGCAAGGTGCAGCCCCTCGACGTCAAGACCGGCGACCGCATCCTGTTCGGCAAGTGGTCCGGCACCGAGGTCAAGCTCGAAGGCCAGGACCTGCTGATCATGAAGGAAAGCGACATCCTGGGCGTGCTCGCCTAACCCTCGCGTTCCGCAAAGCCATTTCAGAAAAGGACAGCAACCATGGCTGCCAAAGACGTCTACTTCTCCTCCGACGCGCGCGACAAGATGCTCCGCGGCGTCAACACCCTCGCCAACGCGGTGAAGGTGACCCTGGGCCCGAAGGGCCGCAACGTCGTCATCGAAAAGTCCTTCGGCGCGCCGCGCTCGACCAAGGACGGCGTCTCGGTGGCGAAGGAAATCGAGCTGGCCGACAAGTTCGAGAACCTCGGCGCCCAGCTGATCCGTGAAGTCGCCTCCAAGACCAATGACAAGGCCGGCGACGGCACCACCACCGCCACCG
>CBJNAS010000021.1:0-19652 GCA_966434565.1 uncultured Phenylobacterium sp. | reverse complement strand
CGACGGGACGCCGGCGGACCGCTGGTGACCCGAGCGCGGGCGAGGCGCGTCAGTCCAGCCCGGTTCAAAGGCTCCGGGCGACGACTTCCTTCATGATCTCGGAGGCGCCTCCGTAGATGCGGGTGACGCGGGCGTCGCGCCAGAGGCGGGCGATCAGGTATTCGTTCATGTAGCCCGCGCCCCCGTGCAGTTGCAGGGCCTTGTCGCATATCTCGTTCTGCAGCTCGCTATGGAACAGCTTGGCGGCCGAGGCCTCGGCGGTGGTGAGCTCGCCTTTGACATGGCGCGCCAGCGCCCAGTCGAGGTGCGCCCAGCCGACCTGCAGCCTGGTGGCCATGTCGGCCAGGGTGAAGCGGGTGTTCTGGAAGGCGAAGATGGTCTGGCCGAAGGCCTTGCGGTCCTTGGTGTAGGCCACCGCCTCGTCGAAGGCGCGCTGGGCCGAGGCCTGGCAGCTCACGGCGATCGACAGCCGCTCCTGTGGCAGCTCCGACATCAGGTAGGCGAAGCCGCGGCCCTCTTCGCCCAGCAGGTTGGAGGCCGGCACGCGCACGTCGTTGAAGAAGAGCTCGGAGGTGTCGGCCGAGTGCTGGCCGATCTTGTCCAGGTTGCGGCCACGGGCGAAGCCCTCGCGCTCCGCCTCCACCAAGATGAGCGAGACGCCTTTCGAGCCGGCGGCGGGGTCGGTCTTGGCGACGACGATGACCAACTCGGCCAGCTGGCCGTTGGTGATGTAGGTCTTGGCCCCGTTGATGACGTAGCCGTCGGCATCGCGCCTGGCCGTGGTGCGCACGCCCTGCAGGTCGGATCCGGCGCCGGGTTCGGTCATGGCGATGGCGGTGACCGTCTCGCCGGAGATCATGCGCGACAGCCAGCGGCGCTTCTGCTCTTCCGAGCCGTAGCGCTCGATGTAGTTGGCGACGATGTCCGACTGCAGGGTCAGCCCCGCCGACGAGCCGGCGTAGGCGAGCTCTTCGGCGACCACGGCGTTGTAGCGGAAATCCAGGCCCAGGCCGCCGTAATCCGGCGAAACCGTTGGGCAGAGCAGGCCCGCTTCGCCGGCGGCGCGCCAGAAGGCCTTGTCGACCACGCCCTCGGCCTCCCAGCGGTCGAGGTGGGGAACCAGCGCGCGCTCGAAGAAGCGCCGCACCTGGTCGCGGAACAGCAGGTGGTCCTCGTCATAGACCGTGCGGGTGGCGGACGGGATCATCGGGACCTTTCCAGTCAGGCGAGACGTGTGTGCGGAGATTTTAATTGTATGATTACTTAGGTCAACCGGCCGCGACGCTCGACCCGAGCGGAGCCGCGTTCCGGGCGCCAATAGGTAATCAATTACTGAATCGGGAGGCGGTCCTTGCCGCTCGGTCTGAGTCGCCTTAAACGCGATGTCCCAACTGCTTGATGGTGAAGATGGTGCGAACTGCTGCGGCGCCCGCACTCGAAGGTGGAAGGAAGTCGAGCCCCTCCAGGGAGCTGTTGATCGACGCGACGGCCGCGCTGCTCGCCGAACGCGCGACGCTCGACGTTTCGCTTAACGAGATCGCCAAGCGCTCCGGCCTGAACTCAGCCCTGATCAAATACTACTTCGGAAACAAGGAGGGCCTGCTGCTGGCGTTGCTCGAACGGCACGCCGATCAGCAGATGGGCGCTCTCGAGCATCTCGTGGCGATGGATATCTCAGCAGACCAGAAGCTGAAGATCCATATCAGCGGGATCATCAACGTCCATTACGGCTCCCCCTACCTCAATCGGCTGATCCACTATGTCGTGGAAATGGGCCAGGAGGAGTCGAGCGAGCGTGTCCTCGAGATCTTCGTGAAACCGATGATCGCAGCCTATCGCGCGATCATTTCGCAGGGCGTCAAGGAAGGCGCCTTTCGGTGCGTCGATCCGGAACTGCTTTATTACAGCCTGGTTGGCTCCTGCGAGCACATATTTCGCGGCAGGCGCGGCGACATGACCAATGAACTGAAGCGGCGCTATGCCGAACACGTGCGGGAGATCGTGCTGCGCGGCGTCACGGTCACCACCGCCTAGAACATATCGCCGTTGCGCCCGCGGCTCAGAGCATGGCGCCGCCGCCGGCGCCGGTGGTCTGGCCGGTGATGTCTTTGGACTCGTCGGCGGCCAGGAACAGCGCCAGCGGGGCGACGTGTCCGGCGCCGCCTGCAGAACCTCGATCGGGCGCGGGTGGTGATGACGTGAGCTGGCGAGGGCCGAGGGTGGCGCCCATGCCTCAGGGCGCAGCGTCCACGCGCTCGCCCGGCGCAGCGAGGGCGCCGCTCAAGGCGCGCGCCAGGCTCTCGACGGAATAGGGCTTGGCCAGGAGCGTGAACCCGTGGCGGCCCTCTTCCGCCAGCACATGGCTGTAGCCGCTGGTCAGCACCACCGGCAGGCCGGGATAGCGGCGACGCACCGACTGGGCCAGCTCGATGCCGCTCATCCCCGGCATGACGACGTCGGAGAAGACGACGTCGAACGCGCGCGCCTCGGCCTGCAGCTGGTGCAGGGCTTCCTGCGCCGTCGTCACCCAGGTGGTGCAAAAACCGAGGTCGTGCAGCATCCCGGTCGAGAAGGCGCCCACGTCCAGATTGTCCTCGACAACCAGGACCCGGGCGCCGCGGGCCGGCGCGCCCGGGGCGCGCGGCTCGTCGGGTTCCGCTTCCGGCGGCGGCGCCTTGAAAGTGCGCGGCAGGTACAGGGTGAAGGCGGCGCCGCCACCGACCCGGCTCTCGACGTCGATCTCGCCGCCGGACTGCTTGGCGAAGCCGTAGACTTGGGAAAGCCCCAAGCCGGTCCCCTTGCCTACGCCCTTGGTCGTGAAGAAGGGCTCGAACACGCTCTGCAGGTGCTCAGGCGCGATGCCCGAGCCGGTGTCGCGCACCGTGATCGCGACGAAGTCTCCCGATGCGCCGGGATGGCGTCGCACGGGCGGAAGATGTGACACCTGCTCGACCTCGATGGTCAGCGTCCCCGCGCAGTCCATGGCGTCCCGCGCATTCACGGCCAGGTTGACGAGGGCGGTTTCGAACTGGGCGATGTCCGCCTCGATCGCGCAGGGGCCGAGCGGCACGCGCGTCTCGATGTGAATGCTCGGGCCGACGAGCCCGCGCACCAGCTCGGCGACCGCGCAGATGCGCTCCTTCACGTCGAAGACCTCGGGGTCCAGCGGCTGGCGGCGGGCGAACGCCAGCAGCTGGCCCGTGACCTTGGTGGCGCGATCGACGGTGTCGGAAATGGCCTGGACGTAGCGGGTCCGCCGCGCCTCCGACAGGCCCGGCCGCGCCAGCAGGTCGACGGAGGAGCGGATGATCGTCAGCAGGTTGTTGAAGTCATGCGCCACGCCGCCGGTCAGCTGGCCGACGGCTTCCATCTTGTGCGCCTGGCGAAGCGCCTCCTCGTTGCGCAGGCGTTCGGTGATGTCGCGCCCGATGGCGTAGAACAAGCCGCGCTCCGGCGAGGCGCGCCAGGAGATGTGGCGATAGCCGCCGCCCCGGTGGCGGCAACGGTTCTCGAACCGCTGGGTCGAGCTGCCGGTGGCCAGCCGTTCCATCTCCGCCCGGGTGGTCGCGACATCGTCCGGGTGAACGAGGTCCAGGAGGTGGCTGGCGCGGACCTCCGCCTCGCTCCAGCCGAGCGTCGCCGTCCAGGCCCCGTTCACGGCGATGAACCGGCCTTGCGCGTCGCTGACGCTCATCAGGTCCACGGAGAGCTCCCAGATGCGATCGCGCTCCTGGGTGCGTTCGGTGATGCGCTGCTCGAGCAGGCTGTTGAGCGCGCGAAGCTGGGCCTCGCGGTCCCGCAACTGCGCCTCGACCTCCTCCCGGCGGCGGGCGACGCGCACGCTGTCGGTCACGTCCTCGGCCGCGTGGATGATATGGGTCACCGCGCCGTCCCGGCCGATCAGCGGCCAGTTGATCGGGCTCCAATGCCGTTCCTCGAAACATCCGTCCGAACGCCGGATGTCGTAGCGCTGGACGGGCATCCGGTCGGGCGCGCGCATCCTGAGGACCCGTTCCAGAGAGGCGCGCAGGTTCACCACGCCATCGGCGGCCGGATCGCCAGGGTTGTCGGGAAAGACATCGAACAGCGGCCGGCCGATGGTGTCTTCCCGCCGGGTCATGGTGGCGGCCAGGCGCTCGTCGGTGATCGCGACCATCGTGAAATCGGAATCCGCCGCCAGCAGGACGTAGTTGCCTGGCAGCGCTGCGAACAGCGCCTGCGGGTCGAGCGGAGCGGCCCGTGCCGGAGCTGACGAGGTCATCTGGCTGACGCTCGGCCTCCTAACGGTCGAAAAGGACGGATCCTTCGAACGTCCCATTCAGCCACATCGACGGCAAAGCGCAAGAATTACAAGCAATTTCATATCAATAGGCGAAGGGGCGCCGAGTTCCCGTCCTGCGTGTCCTGGAGGGCTTCGAGCGAGGCCGAGGGGCCGCCGGCGATGTCGGAGCCCAGCCCGACCTTCAGCCCAGCGCCGCGCGCAACGGGAACACCGCGTTGGAGAAGTAGACGTTGGACAGCGGACAGTGCGCCACCGCCGCCTGGCGTGCGGCGATCAGGTTCATGTCGGCCGGCGAGAGCAGCACCGCGTGCACCAGCACCGTCTTCGGCGTCATCAGGCCGAAGTCGTCGAGGCATTCGGCGTCGCGCCGGCCGCTGCGGGCCTGGACGTAGATCCGCTCAGCGAGCGGCGGTTGTGATCCCTATCCCCTCGCCTCGGGGTAGCGGATCCTGGGCTGCAGGTTGGCGATCACCTGGCGCGCGTCGAAGGCGCGCGGATCACTGGCCGGCTTGGCGCCGTGGCCCATGACGATCTCCGCCGTGGCTTCGAAACGGTCGACCGTGCGCACATCGAACCGGTCCGGGAAGAAGAAGGAGTCATCGAAGAACGGGTCGAAGGCGCGGTGGCGGAAGCCGCGGCGGTGAAACCGCCAGGTCGGACTCCAGCCCAGGTGCGGCCCGTAGGACTCGACATAGGCGTAGCCCTTGTCCTGGGTGCTGCGGTCGGCGATCGAAAACCAGTCGAATCCCTGCTGCGCCGTGAGCTCCGCCGAGCGGAACAGGAGATAGGTCTCGACCGTCTCGCGCGACGTCAGGCTGTTGCCCGCAAAGGTCACGCGCCAACGGTTCGCCTCGACGCGAAATTCCGAATACCCGCCCTGGGCGGCGTGCCCGGCAACGGTCGGCTGATACGCCGTCGGCGTGGCGCAACCTGCCAGCGCGCCGATCAAGGTAAAGGCCGCAGTGATCGCGATCGAGCTCCTGGCCATCATCTTTGTTCCGTCATCTGAGAATGACGTCCCTCTGGCTGGAGGGGTTGATTCCCGCCCACGCCTTGCGGGTTCAATCAGGTCGAGACGGGCTCGCCTGAGAGACAGTTCTGGCCAAGCTGCGCACGGTGCGATCTTCGCCGTTCAACCTGGTCGGGCGCATGTGGATTGTCGCCACAGGCCGCGAGCCGGGCCAGGCGCTCGCCGGGGGATGGGGCGAACGGGTTCACCACGACGGTCCCGCGCCAGGCAAAGCCGCTGGCCATGTCCTCGGACAAGAGCAGCTCACATCCGGCTTCAGCCGCCGCGTTCAGGATCAGCGCATCCGGGCGAGGCTGCGGGCGTTCCGGCCAGTAATATTCATAAATCGAATAGTTCATGAATGTGAGATTTCTTCTCTTGAACTCGCGGGCGGGCTCCCGAACTATGGGGCGTCCGGACGGCCGTCGCGAGTCGCCGGCGAGGAGCCACGTGACGACCAGGACGACGAGCGCGCGGAAGAGGCGCGGAGCCGACACGGCGGCGGCCGAGCCCGCGCCCGTGCTCGATCCGGCGGTCGCGGCCTTGGTGACGCTGAGCGCCAACGTGCAGCGCGCCTGCACCCGTCAGCTGCGCGGCCTGTGGCGCGAGAAGAAGATTTCCGAGCGCGGCCTCTATGTCCTCGAGCTGGTCAACGCGGGCCTCGACCGGCCGAGCCGGCTGATCGAGTACTTCGAGGTCCTGCCCAGCACCATCACCTTCGAGACCGACAAGCTGGTGAGCGCGGGACTGCTGACGCGGGAGGCCGATCCCGGCGACCGCCGGGTGGTGCGCCTCAAGCTGACCGCGGCCGGCCTGGCGGCGCACGCCGAGGCGACCGAGGCGATCAACGCGGTCCTGCGGCCGCGGCTGGCGGCGCTCAGCGACGAGGAGCAGGCGCGCTTCTTCGCCCTGTTCCACGAGATCCTCGATCCGCTGTTCCCACCGAGGATGTCCGACGAGGCCTGAGCAAGGAGCGCGCCGGCTTCACGCCGTCACCAGCGCCGGCTGTAGGCGCGGCTGCCCGCCCGCGGTCAGACGGCGTTGCGCCTGGAGATTGCTCCGAGGACGCCGCCGCTCGGCTTGGGCATGCGGGCGAAGGTGGTCCGGGCGACGCTGCAGAGGCCGAAGCGCGGCTTGTAGCCGAAGATCCACTCGAAGTTGTCGGGGGCGCCGGGAGCGGTGGCCCGGGGCTCGGCTCGGCCGCCTGCGCTTTCCCCGACCGAGCTGAGCGCTCGGTCGGGGCCGCGAGCGCTCAGCGCGACGCGCTCTCGATCACCTTCGCCGCGTCGAGCTGCGCGTCCGCGTCGTGAACGGCGCGTCTGAAGCAGCTCGCCTCGAGATAATACGAGAACACCGAACCTGCGCTCTCCGCCCGGCAGAGCTTGGTCGCCGCATGGCGAATATCGTCCTGCAGCTGCGCGGGGGACTTGCCGACCGTCGAGATGTGGATTTCAGCCGCACCGGCCGGAGCGGCGATCAGGGTGGCGGCCACTGCCGCCAAAGTCATGACTCGAAACATGGATTTTTCTTTCCGTATGAAGGTTGTCACCAACCCTTACGGCGTTCCTCTTCGGCGTTGAGCGAACTGACGTGCCCGTGCGCCGAAGCCTGGATCGAAACCCCTCATTCGCGGCGCAAGGCCCGACGGACAGATTGCGGCGGCTGATCTCGCTCCTGCGAAGCGGGCGGGCGCCGCGCGCCTGAGATCTAGGCGCTAGGCCGTGCCGCCGGCGTCGACGATCATCACCGTGGCGGTGATGTTGCGGCCGGCATCGCTCATCAGGTGGAGGACGCTCTCGGCCACGTCCTCGGGCGTGACCAGCCGGCCCAGCGCGCTGCGGCGCGCCACCCGCTCGCGGTCGGCCTCGTCGAGCGAGCGGGTCATCTCGGTGTCCATGAAGCCGGGGGCGACGGCGTTGACGGTGATCCCCAGCCGGCCGAGCTCGCGGGCCAGGGAGCGGGTGAAGCCGATCAGCGAGGCCTTGGTCGCGGCGTAGACCGACAGGCCGTTATAGCCGGTGGCGGCGAGGATCGATGCGATGTTGACGATGCGCCCGCGTCCCGCCGCCATCATCGCCCGGGACACATACTTGGTCAGCACGATCGGCGAGAGGGTGTTGAGCCGCACCACGGCCTCGATCTCGCGCAGATGCATGTTGGCGAGCAGGCCTTCCGCCCCCATGGCGGCGTTGTTGACCAGGCCGAACGGGGCGCCGAACTCGCGGCGCAGCTCACGCACGAAGGCGCCGATCTCCTCGATCTGGCTTAGGTCGAAGGGGCGGAAGACGATGGCGCAAGCGCTTTGGGTCTCGGCGAGCGCAGAGCGCGCGGCGCGGAGCTCCGGACTGTCCGAGCGGGCGATCGCCACCACGCGGAAGCCGGCCTGCGCCAGCCGGCGCGCCACCGCCAGCCCCACGCCGCGGCTGGCCCCGGTGACGATCACCATGGGCGGGTCCGCGCCGGGCTCAGACATGGGATCGGTCCAGCTTGCCGCCCGCGGTCACCGCCAGGTCCGCCACGAAGCGGATGCTCGCCGGCGCCTTGTGCGGGGGCAGGGCGGCGCGGCACAGGGCGAGGATGCTGGCGCGCAGGGCGGCCATGGCCTCGGTCGAGTCGGCGGCGCGCGGATCGGCCAGGGCCACCTCGGCGGTCACCACGGCGCCGGTGATCGGATTGGCCCGGGCGCGCGCCCTTGAGATCCGCACCGCCGGATGTCGGTTGATCACCGCCTCCACCTCCTCCGGATGCACCTTGAGGCCGCCGACGTTGATCACGCCGTTGCGGCGGCCGACGAAGCGCCAGCGGCCGGCCTGCAGCTCGATCATGTCGCCGGAGTCGACGAAACCCTGAGCGTCGGCCAGCGGCGGCGCGTCCGGGTCGAGGTAGCGGCGGGCCGCCCGCGGCGAGCGGATGCGCAAGCTGCCGTCTTCGACCCGCATCTCGACCGGGCGCAATGGGCTCACGCCCGATGCGTCGAGGAAGTTCGCCGGAAAGCCTTCCAGCCCGTCGTCGACCTCGAAGGCGACTCCGGCCTCGGTCGAGGCGTAGGCGTGGACGATGCGGGCGCGCGGGTAGGTCGTCCGCAGCCCGTCGAGCACAGCCTGGTCGGCGATCTCGCCGGATAGCCGGACATAGGCGGGGTCGATCGCGTCCGCGTGGGGGCTCATAAGCATGCGCCGCCAATGGCTGGGCGTGCCGGTGAGGTGCGTCACCCCCAGCCGCCGCAGCCGCGCCAGCTGGTCCGGGAGGGCTTCGGCGGGATCGGTCAGGGCCATGGCGCAGCCGCTGACGAGCGCTCGCAGGACGACCTGCAGCCCGCCATAACGGCGGATGTCGTAGAAGGTGCCCCAGATCGGCCGCTGGGCTTGCGGCTGGGGCGGCGGGATCGCCCCGGTCAGGCCGGCCAGATCGTGCTCCACCAGCTTTGGGACGCCGGTGGTCCCGGAGGTGAACAGCAGCCACTCCGTGCCCGCATCGCCGCAGGCGGCGGCGGTCAGGGGGACCGCCGGCGGCTCCAGGCGGACGACCGGCAGGCCGAGGGACGGCGGCAGCGCCTCGGCCGCATCGGTGACGACGGCGTCGACTTCCGCGGTGCGGATCACATAGGGCAGGTGCTCGGCGGCCAGGTCCGGCGGACAGAGGACCAGCCGGCGCGCCAGGCCGTCCAGCTCCACGAGCGCCTGAGCGGCGCCGAGCTGCCCGGCGGTGCGCACCAGCGCGCTTTTGCCGGCCAGCGCCGCGCGGGCCGGCCCCAGGCCCGTCGCGACCGCGAGCTTGCGCAGCCCGAGGCCGGCGCCGAGCGCCTGCAGCCGCGCATCGGACCCGGGCCGGGCCAGCGCCAGCCGGGCGCGCAGGCTGGTCATCTAGACCTGGACCTTGGCCGCGGCCGATTCGTAGAGCTGCACGAACTCGCGGAAGCTCACCGGGAAATGGGCGTCGTCCAGCTCAGAAAAGGGATCGACCCCGAGCTCGTCCTCCAGCCGGGCGACGATGATCGCGAAGCAGAGGGAATCCAGGCCGCTGTCCAGCAGCAGCAGGTCGTCGGAGAGCGGCCGCAGCGCGCGCTCCTGGTCGGCCGCGACCGTCTCGAAACACGCCACGACCACCGATCGGAGGTCGTGCGCGCCGGGCGATCGGTCGTTCGCCTGGCGATGGGGGAAAAAGGCAGACTCGCGCATCTGTGGGCTCCAGCTGCCAGGCGACCTTATCGGCGATGCCCGTCCGGGCCGTCCCCAAGATCAGGGTCTCGCGGCCGCATGCGCCGTGGCCTGCTTCGACGTTCGCGCTCCTTGGGAGGATTCCGATGTCGCGGACGGCGGCGCAGGCGCTGGTCGACCAGCTCACGCTCCACGGTGTCGAGCACGTCTTCTGCGTGCCGGGCGAAAGTTACCTGGGCGTGCTCGACGCGCTGCGCGAGGCGCCCATCACCCTGACCGTCGGCCGCCAGGAAGGCGGCTGCGCGATGATGGCCGAGGCCGTCGGCAAGGCGACCGGCCGGCCCGGCGTCTGCTTCGTGACCCGCGGCCCTGGCGCGACCAACGCCGCCGCGGGCATCCACGTCGCCCGGCAGGACTCCACACCGATGGTGATGTTCGTGGGCCAGGTGGCGCGGGCGTTCCTGGGGCGCGAGGCATTCCAGGAGCTGGATTGCCGCGCGGTGTTCGGCTCGATGGCCAAATGGGCGACGCAGGTCGACGTCGCCGAGCGCATTCCGGAAGTGACAGCCCACGCCTTCGCCGTCGCCTGCGCCGGACGGCCCGGCCCGGTGGTGGTGGCCCTGCCCAAGGACATGCTCTGCGAGCGGATCAAGGCGGCGGACGCGCCGCCTGTCCGGGTTCCGGAATGCGCGCCCGACGCGCAGGAGTTGGCGGCGTTGGAGCGCCTGCTCGGCGGGGCGCGTCGCCCGCTGTTCGTGCTCGGCGGCTCGCGCTGGGACGAAGGCGCGCGCGCGGCGATGCACGCCTTCGCCGAGCGGTTCGATGCGCCGGTGGCGACCAGCTATCGCCGGGCCTCGCTGTTCGATCCCCTGCACCCCTGCTACGCGGGCGACCTCGGCCTGGCCCCCAACCCGCGGCTCGTGGAGCGCGCCAAGACGGCGGACCTGGTGGTGTGGATCGGCGGACGGATCGGCGAGATCGCCAGCCAGGGCTACACCCTGTTCAAGGCGGCTGCGCCGGCGATCCAGCTCGTCCACGTCCACCCCGGCGCCGAGGAGCTGGGCCGCGTCTATGCGCCCGACCTGGCGATTCAGGCCTCCCCCCGCGGGTTCGTCGGGGCGCTGGAAGGCCTCGTCACGCCTTCGCCCATTCCCTGGAGCGGCGAGGCGGCGGCGGCGCACGCCGACTATCTGCGCTGGTCCGAGACGCCGACGACGCAGCCCGGCGCGGTCAACCTCGGCGAGGTGATGGTCTGGCTGCGCGAGCACCTGGACCCGGACGCCATCCTCTGCAACGGCGCGGGCAACTACGCCGCCTGGATCCACCGCTTCATGCGCTTCCGCAGGCTCGGCGCCCACGTCGCGCCCACCTCCGGCTCGATGGGCTACGGCGTCCCCGCGGCGGTGGCGATGCAGCGGCTGCACCCCGAACGGCAGGTGATCTCCGTCAACGGCGACGGCGACTTCCTGATGAACGGCCAGGAGTTCGCGACCGCCGTGCAGTACGGCCTGCCGATCATCGTGCTGGTCGCCGACAACGCCAGCTACGGCACGATCCGCATGCACCAGGAACGGGAGTTTCCGGGCCGGGTGTCCGGCACCGAGCTCACCAATCCGGACTTCGCCGCCTATGCGCGGGCGTTCGGCGGCTTCGGCGCCACGGTGGAGCGGACGGCGGACTTTGGCGAGGCGTTCGAGATGGCGCGCGCCTCGGGCCTGCCCTCGATCCTGCACCTGAAGATCGACGTCGATGCGATCACGCCGGGGATGAGCCTGGGTCAGATCCGCGCGGCGGCTCTCGGCGCGGGGCGGACGGTCTCGGCGCCTTCCGCCACAGCGGCGGTGTGGGCGAAGTCCCAGTAGAGGGCCCGGGCGCGCCGGCACACCGCCCCGACGCCCAGCTCGCGGTGGTCGATGCGGCCGACTGGCGAGACCTTGCCGTAGTTGCCGGTCGAGAAGATCTCGTCTGCGGCCAGGAAGTCGGCGTAGCTCAGGGTCTGTTCGCGCACCTCCACGCCGTCGCCGCGCAGCAGGCCGATCACCCGCCGCCGCGTGATGCCGTCGAGGAAGACGCCGTTCGGCGCGGGGGTGAAGACCACCCCGTCCCTGACCAGGAAGATGTTGGCGTTGGCCAGCTCCGCCACCGCCCCCAGCATGTCGCGCATCAGGCAGTTGTCGAAGCCCCTCGCTTCAGCCTCCACCAGGGCGCGGGCGTTGTTCGGATAGAGGCAGCCGGCCTTGGATTCCACCGGCGCGGTCTCCAGCGTCGGCTTGCGGTAGGGCGACAGGGTAATGGAGACTCCCGACGGCTCGGGCATGGGCGCCTCGTAGAGCGTCAGGCACCAGCGGGTGGTCTCGGGATCGAACTTCACGCCCCCGCCGAAGCCCTGGTCGGCCCAGTACATCGGCCGGATGTAGAGCGCGGACTGCGGATCGAAACGTTTCAGTCCCTCCAGCGCCAGCCCTACCCAGGTCTCGACCGGGACCACCGGCTTCAGGAGGAAGGTCTCGGCCGAATGGTTGACGCGCCGGCAGTGGGCCTCGAGGTCGGGGGTGACGCCCTCGAAGGCGCGGGCCCCGTCGAAGACGGTGGAGCCCAGCCAGGCGCCATGGGTGCGCGGCCCCATGATGGCGACATTGCCCTCGCGCCATGCGCCTTCGAAGAAGGTCCACGTGCGGGAGACCGGCTTGAGGGTGGAGACGAGCCCGGTCATGGGGAGCGCCCTCAGAGCTCGAGGACCGCTCGCACTGCCGCCGGCCAGTCCGCCAGCCGCGCGCCGTGCGCGGCGAACAGGGCCACGGCCAGCCGGTCCATGCCGAAGGCGACGCAGCCGGTGTGGGCGAAGCTCCCGTCGGCCATGCGGATGTCCCAGGTCTCCCCGAAGTGCTCGCGGTGGTAGTTGAAGCTCATGCAGGCGGTCGGCGAATCTTCCGAGCGCACCGGGACCAGCAGCTCGAACTTCAGCTCCTGCTGCATCTGGCGGATGGCGACGATCTGCGCCCCGCGGCCGAAGAAGGGATCGCTGGCCAGTTCGATGCGGTGGGCGAGCCCCAGGCCCTCGGCGAGCGCCCTGGCCCGCTCGATCCAGAGGCCGCGGAAGCGCTGGATCGCCTCCGGCGCGCCGATGCAGACGAACTCGCGCATGCGGAACGACTGCAGCCGGTCGATGTCGCGGGAGGGCTCGCGGCGGAAGCAGTCGGACGCCACGTCGAAGAGGAGGCCCCCCTCCGGCACCGGCCCGCGCGCCGCCACCAGCGGATAGACCGGATAGCAGGCGGCCGGGCTGAGCACGAGGTCGGCGGCGTCCAGGGCCGCGGTCCAGGAGCCGCCCTGTTCGAAGCTTTCGACCACCCCGCGGATCTCCCCCTCGTCGCCGCCAAGGCAGCTCACGCAGCCGAGCAGGTTGGGGAAGCTCTTCAGGTAGCCGTGCCGCTCCAGGTGCCTGCGGCTCATCACCGGCGGGAAGCGCAGCACCTCGGCGCCCGGGGGCCGCTGGCCGGAGATCAGCGCGGCGAGCGCGTCGACCACGCTCTCATAGGCGCCGGTCCGGCCGTAGACGCCGTCCACGCCGGTCGGCAGGAACAGGGTGTCGGCCAAGTCGGCCAGCCGGGCCTCGCGCCCGGTCTCGGCAAGCTTTGCGTCGGCGTACATGGGAGGTCCTCAGTCGTGGATGGACTGCGGGACGCCGGCGATCAGACAGGCGGTCCCGAGGTTGGCCAGGATGCGGTCGTTGCTGATCATCGTCGGCGCCGAGAGGACATCGCGCAGATGCCGCCCGAGGCTGGTCTCGCCGTCGTTGCGGTAGCCCGAGAGGCCGCAGGCGCGTAGCGCCGCGGTCACCGCCTCCACCGCGAGATCGGAGGCCTCCACCTTCAGCAGAGAGACGGCGTTCTGGAATTCCAGCAGGCTGAGCGCCGCCCGGTCATGCTTGAGCATCTCGAAGCGTCCGCACATCGCCGCGATGAGCGCCCTGAGCGCCCGAAGCGCGGTCATCGACCGGATCAGGTGCGGCGTGCCGGGGGGCGCCTTGCCCTCCATCTTGCGCGCGCCCTCGGCCACGTGGCGGCGGGCGCGCTCGACCGCGCTGGCGGCGACGCCCGCCCAGGCCGACGACCAGAACAGGTGGGCGGAGGGCGTCATGCTCTCGCGGTGAATGCGCTCATAGGGCTCGGGCAGGATCTGGGCGGGGTCCGCCTCGGCCTCCAGCTGGAAGCCGGCGCTCACGGTGCCGCGCATGCCCAGCGTGTCCCAGCCGCGGGTGCGGGTCAGCCGGTAGTCGTCCTTCTGCAGCACGAGCAGCACCTGGTCGGAGGCGGCCGCGTCGGGCGAACGGCGGGCCGTGGTCACCAGCGCGTCGGCCACCTCGCCGTAGGAGATGACGCTGGCGTCGCGCGACAGGCGGATGCGGCCGTCGTCCAGCACCACCGGGGCCTGGCTCGAGCGGACATCGCCGCCCTGCTGGCCCTCCGTGGTCGAAGAGGCGAGCAGCAGCTGCTCGTCGCAGAGCCTGGCCACGAAGCCCTCATGCCATCCGCCGACCAGGCCGTGGCGCACCAGACAGGCCGCCTTGACCTGATGCATGGCGTAGATCAGCGCGGTCGAGGCGCAGGCCTGGCCGAGGATGAAGCACGCCTCGACCACATCGCGGTGGGTAGCGTCCTCACCGCCCAGCCGGGCCGGAGCCAGCACGCCCATCAGGCGCTCGGCCTTGGCCGCGGCGATGGCCTCGATCGGCGCGCGGCTGTCGCGGTCCACCGCGTCGGCGTGTTGCGCGGCGACGGCGGCGACCCGCCGGGCTCGCGAACAGATGTCGCTCGCGGGCTCGCCGAGCGCCTCAATAGAAATGCCCGGTATTGCGGCCTGGAGTGGATGAGCGTTCATTGTCGCCTGCCCTCACATGACCGCGAGAGGCTAGCCGCCGCCCCGGGCCGGCACGTCCCCTGAGCTGGGGGGGCCGCGTCAGCCGGGTGAGGAAACGGCCGATCTCCCCCATCCTTGGCATGTCGGACGCCGAAGTTGCGCGTGAAGTGGGCTTCACACGCTGCGATCCGGCGTGGTGCGGAGGAGGCATGGCATGGCCGATGGCGGCTCGCTCGGGCCGGAGGCCCGCATCTTCAGGCTTGTCCGGCAGACGCTCCCGGCGGCGACAGCCGCCGAGCTCACGACGGACCAGCCGCTCCAGGACGCCGGCCTGAAGTCCCTGGACATGGTCACCCTGATGCTGGCGGTGGAGGCCGAGTTCGGCCTTGAGATCCCACAGCGGCAGATGACGCCGGAGAACTTCCACTCCGTCGCGGCGATCGAGCGGCTGGTGGCGAGCCTGTCGGCGCAGGTCTGAGGGCGGATGGCCCTGGACCCGGGAGTCCGCCGCCTGCTGGGCATGCTGGCCGCTTCCGGCGCGCCGGCTTCGGCCGCAGGCGGCGTCGCCGAGCGCCGGCGGATGCTGCAGGCCCTGGCGCGGATCGCCGGCGACCCCGGACCGGCGGACGTCGAAGCGCGCGAGCTGGAAGCGCCCGGGCCGGCCGGGCCGATCCGCCTGCGGCTCTATGAGCCGCGCCTGAACGCCCCCTCGGCCGGTATCGCGGACAGCTCCCCCGCAGAACGGGGGAGCATCTCGAGATCCTCCGCCGCGGAGCGGGGGAGGTGGATGCCGCCGCAGGCGGGAGACGGAGGGGGCGTTCGGCCGTCCACGCCAGCCCTGGTCTATCTCCACGGCGGCGGCTGGGTGGCAGGCGGGTTCGACACCCATGACGGGCTCTGCCGCCGGCTGGCGGCGCGTTCGTGCGCGAAGGTGATCGCCGTGGACTACCGGCTGGCGCCGGAGCACCGGTTTCCGGCCGCCTACGAAGACGCGCTCGCCGCGGTCCGCTGGGTCTCGCGGCAGGCGGCGGCGCTGGGCGTGGACCCCGGGCGGCTGGCGGTCGGCGGCGACAGCGCGGGCGGCGGGCTGGCCGCCGCGGTGGCGCAGAGCGCGCAGGCGCCGCCGCTGGCGCTGGTGGTGCTGCTCTGCCCGATCCTCGACGTCGCCCGTGAGACCGCGTCCCGGCGCGCCTTCGCCGACGGCTTCTTCGTCGATACGGCGACCCTGGCCGAGGACCTTCTCTGCTATGCCGGCGCCGACTCCGACCTGAGCGACCCGCGACTCTCGCCGCTGCTGGCGGCCGACCTCGCGGGCCTGCCGCCCACCCTGGTGCACGTGGCCGAGCACGATCCCTTTCGCGACGAGGGCCAGGCCTACGCCGAGCGGCTGTCGCAAGCCGGGACGCCGGTGCGCTTCGCCTGCTGGCCGGGCATGATTCATTATTTCTATGGGCTCGCCCGAGCGATCCCGGCCGCGCGAGCGGCGGTGGACGCGATCGGGGCGGAGATCGCCGATGCGCTCGCCGCTCAGAGCCTCAGCTCGCCGCGGGCGATGCGGGCGAAAAGCGGCAGGCCCAGCGGGGCGTAGGCGCCGCGGGCCGCATCCTCGACATATAGCGGGTCGCTGATCCGGCCGGGATCGAAGCTCTCGGCGGCCAGCCGCTGGCTGGCGGTCTTGAAGGTCTCGGTGGCGGGGAGCTGCGGCACGATCCGGACGAACAGCGGCCGGGCATAGGCCGGCAGCGCCTGGGCGAGGCGGGCGTGCAACTCGCCCAGCGCGAAGTCCGGCCCGGCGACGATCGCCGCCATGCCGGCGCGGCCGTCGGCGTGCGGCACGGCGACCCCATAGACTGCGGCGGCCTCGACCCCGGGGCAGGCCTGGACGACCGCGGCGACCTCGGCGGCGCTGACGTTCTCGCCTTTCCAGCGGAAGCCCTCGCCGACGCGTTCGACGAAGCGGAAGAAGCCACGCGCGTCGAGGCGCATCAGATCGCCGGTGCGCAGCCAGGCGTCGCCGGGCTCGAAGACGTCGCGCAGCACCTTCTTCTCGGTGTCGGCGGCGCTGGTGTAGCCCTCGAAGCGCTGCGCCGGGTCCTCCCCGGCGGCGCTGATCCTGCCGATCGCCTCGCCGGCCTCGCCGCGGGCGCAGCGGATGCAGCGGCCATCGGCTCCGCGCCGCGGGGCGCCGGCCTCGGGATCGTAGGCGACAATCGCCACGGGAAAGCGGTGCGCCATGAACGCCGGCGCCCGGCCGATGGCGCCTGGCTCGCCCTCCAGGTTGAACAGCGAGACGTTGCCTTCGGTCGCGGCGTAGAACTCGACGATCCGCGGCACGGCGAAGCGGGCCTGGAACCGGCGCCAGACGACCTCGTCCAGGCCGTTGCCGAACGCCATCCGCAGCCGGTGCGCCCGCTCGCCGTTCGACGGGGCGGCCTTGACCAGGTAGCGGCAGAGCTCGCCGATGTACTGGAAGAGGGTGCAGTCCCAGCGCACCAGGTCGTCCCAGAACCGGCGTGCGGAGAACTTTCGCGCGATCACCACCGAGCCGCCGGCGGTCAGCAGGGCGCCCGTCGCCACCACGCCGCCGACGCTGTGATGCATGGGCAGGCAATCGTAAAGGCGGTCGTCGGGCGCAAGGCCGAGCAGGCCGGCGAACCAGCCGCCCCAGCTCATCACCCGGTGGTGGCTCACCCAGGCGGCCTTCGGCAAGCCGGTTGTGCCGGAGGTGTAAATCAGCAGCGCCGGATCGCGCACCGTCACCCCCCGCCGCTCGGCGGCCGCGAGCGGATCGTCGGGCAGGGCCTCCCGCGCCGCGGCGAGGCTGCGCTCGGCGCCCGCCTCCAGGCGCCAGACCGGCGGCGGATCGGCCAGCCGAGCCGCGGCCTCCTCGACCGCCGCGGCCAGCTCGCCGCTGGCGAGAATCAGGCGCGGCGCGGCGGCCTGCAGGCCGTGCGTCAGGCCCTCGCCGCGCAGCTCGGGATTGACCAGGGCGACGACGACGCCGACCCACGTCAGGCCCAGCCAGATCGCCAGGTAGCCCGGATGGCCATGCGCCGCCAGCGCCACCCGATCGCCCTTGGCCAGTCCCTCGGCCAGCGCCCAGCGCGCATGGCGCCGCGCCAGCGCGGCGAGCTGGCCATAGGTCAGCTCCTGGTCGTCGGAGAGCAGGGCAGGGGCGTCGGAGCGCTCACGCGCCTGCTCCTCGATGACGTCGGCGAGGAGACGCTCAGGCTCGCGCGCGATCCGGGCCGTCAGCGCCAGCGCGCGCAGCCAGGCCTTGTTGACGCTCGGGGAGGCCGCCGCTCCCCGCTCGTCGTTCGGGGCGATCACGGTGTTCATCGCCGCAGTCTTTGCTCACGCGCCGGCGCGATCCTCCCCCTGACAAGGGAGGATCGGGCGCTGCCGGCCCCCTAGACTGAACCCGTACGCCAGTGCCGTTCCTGCCCAAACTCGGCGCGGGCGTCCCTCCCCCAATCTGCCAGTGGGGGAACGCCACCAATTTTTCTCCGACAGGGCGCTCAAGGTGCCTCCACCCGAGGATTAACATGCGGCCGGAAAAGATTGCCATCCACGGCGGCTTCGAGGCCGATCCGGCGACCAAGGCGGTCGCGGTCCCGATCTACCAGACCGCCTCCTACGCCTTCGACAGCGCGGCCCACGGCGCGGCCCTGTTCGACCTGGAGGTCGAGGGCTTCCGCTACAGCCGGATCAGCAATCCGACCGTTGCAGTGCTGGAAAAGCGGATCGCCGACCTCGAAGGCGGGGCTGCGGCGCTGGCGGTGGCGTCGGGCCAGGCGGCGCTCTACTACGCCTTCGCCACGGTGGCGGACGCCGGCGGCAACATCGTCTCCGTGCCCCAGCTCTACGGCACGACCCACACCCTGCTGGCCAACATCCTGCCCCGGCAGGGCGTCGAGGGCCGCTTCGCGCGCAGCGACCGCGCTTCGGACATCGCGCCGCTGATCGACGAGAACACGCGCGCCGTGTTCTGCGAGAGCGTCGGCAACCCGGCGGGGAACATCTGCGACATCGAGGCCCTGGCGGCGGCGGCGCACGCGGCGGGCGTGCCGCTGATCGTCGACAACACCGTGGCCACGCCGATCCTCCTGCGGCCCATCGACTACGGGGCCGACGTGGTCGTCCACTCGCTGACGAAATACCTCGGCGGTCACGGGACCACGATGGGGGGCGCGATCGTCGATGCCGGGACCTTCCCCTGGGCGCGCCACGCCGGCCGCTTCCCGCTGTTCAACGAGCCGGACGCTTCCTACCACGGCCTGGTCTATGCGGACCGTTTCGCGCGCGAAGCGTTCGTGGCGCGCTGCCGCAGCGTCTACCAGCGCACCACCGGGGCGGTGCTCGCGCCGATGAGCGCCTTCCTGCTGATGCAGGGGATCGAGACGGTGGCGCTGAGGATGGAGCGGCACGTGGAGAACGCGCGGCGCGTCGCCGACTTCCTGCGCGCCGACCCGCGCGTCGAGTGGGTGAGCTACGCGGGCTTTCCGGAGAGCCCCTACCACGGGCTGGTGGCGAAATACCTCGCTGGACGCGCGCCGGCGCTGCTGACCTTCGGCGTTCGCGGCGGCTATGCGGGCGGGACCGCCTTCTACGACCGGCTGAAGCTGATCAAGCGGCTGGTCAACATCGGCGACGCCAAGTCGCTGGCCTGCCACCCGGCGTCCACCACCCACCGCCAGATGTCGCCCGAGGACCAGTTGCGCGCCGGCGTCGGGCCCGAGACGATCCGCCTGAGCGTGGGCATCGAGCACATCGACGACATCCTCGAGGATCTCGATCAGGCGCTGGACGCGCGCGCGCCCTCGCCGCGCGACCGCAACGCCTCCCCCAGCCATGAGAGCGCCGCGCCTCCGGCGGGCGTCTGCGCGCCCCGGGGGCCTGCCAAGCCCAGGCTCACCGTCGCGCTGGTGAACAACATGCCCGACGCGGCCCTGCTGGCCACCGAGCGGCAGTTCGCCGAGCGGCTCGCCCAGGCGGCGGGCGACGCCTGCGAGGTGAAGCTGGCGCTCTACGCCCTGCCCGGCATCCCGCGCGGCGACCTCGGCCGGCAAGCGCTGCGCGAGCGCTACGCCTGGGCGGACGCGCTCGAAAAGGCCGGCGCCGACGCCCTGATCGTGACCGGTTGCGAGCCGCGCGCCCAGCGCCTGCCGGACGAGCCCTACTGGCGCGAGCTGGTGCAACTGGTCGAATGGGCGCGCACGGGAGGCGGGCCCGCCTCGGCGCTGTTCTCCTGCCTGGCGGCGCACGCGGCCGTGCTGCACGGGGAGGGGGTCGAGCGGCGCCGCTCGCCCGCCAAGCTTTCCGGCGTCTTCGCCTTCGAGCGGGT
>CBJNAS010000020.1:0-19692 GCA_966434565.1 uncultured Phenylobacterium sp. | reverse complement strand
CCGAGGCGATGTTCAAGGCCGGCACCGACTGGCACGTGTTCCCGAACTGCGTGACGCTGCCGTATTTTGACGGGGCGGTCTGGTACCGCGCGCGTCCGGACGGCGACGACCCGAACAAGTGCATCTTCAACATCTGGTCGCTGAAGCGGTACGCCGAGGGCAAGGAGCCCAAGGTCGTGACCGAGGTGCACAAAGACATCACGGGCAAGAGCTTCGGCCTGATCGTCGATCAGGACGTGGCCAATATGGAAAAGGTGCAGCGCGGCATGAAGAGCCGTGGCTTCAGCTACGCCCGGCCGAACCCCGTCCAAGAGGTGGAGATCATCAACTTCCACCGGACGCTGGAGCAGTACGTCCTGGGACAGGCCCGGGGCTGACGCGCCGCGCCCGCCCCCGCCCGGTTCCGCGAGGCCGGGGGACCGCCTCGCTGGAGTGTCCGGCGGGGCGACCTGCGGCCGCCTGCTGCCGCCGGAGCTGATCCGTCACGACCGCCGCGTCGACCGCGGGGACAGCGCGGCGCGACAGTGTTCTCGCCCGCTCGCGCCCCGAGCGCATCCGGGGTGAGCGCCTCCCCGTAGGCGCAGGGGAGGGGCGGGACCCGATCCCTTGAGCCATTCCCGTCTCCCGCCGCTCGCCGCCGCAGGCAAGCCGACTGCGCATGCCACGCCGCGGGCTGCGCCCGGCGCAGTCACGATTGACAGCCTGTGGGCTCCGGCGCCAAAAGTGCGAACAGGAATTCGCTTTCATGTCTGGGCGGCCTGGCGGGGCCTGGCGGACATGGAGCGGGGGAGCCGCACAGGCAGGCGGCGGCGGCGATGGGAGAGGTCGGGATGGAAACAACAATGGCGGAACGGCCGACGACGGAGCGCCCGGCGCATGTGCCGGCCGATCGGGTGGTCGACTTCGACATCTATCACATCCCCGACGCCGGGGCGGACGTCCAGCTCGCCTACCGCGCTTACCAGCAGTCCTGTCCGGACGTCTTCTGGACCCCGCGCAACGGCGGCCATTGGGTGGCCACGCGCGCGGAGCACATCGAGCAGATCCAGCGCGACTATGCGCGCTTCTCGCATCGCCGGATCACCATCCCGACGCCGCCGCCCCAAACCCCGCGGCAGATCCCCCTCGAGCTCGATCCGCCGGAACACGGCGGCTTTCGCAAGCCGCTGATGCAGGCGCTGCTGCCGAAGGTGGTCGCCGCCCTGGAGCCGAAGGTGCGTAAGACCGCCGTCGATCTGATCGAGGGCTTCGTCGGCCGCGGCGAGTGCGAGTTCGTCGAAGAGTTCGCCGGCGTGCTGCCGGTTTCCGTCTTCCTCGACATGGTCGACATCCCGCAGACCGACCGCGACTTCCTGCGCGAGATCGCCGAGCGCTCGGTGCGCGGCCAGGATTGGGCGACCCGGGCGCAGGCGCACGCCGACCTCGCCGGATACCTGGCGCCCTATGTGGCGGGGCGCCGCGAACATCCCGGCGACGACCTGCTCAGCAAGCTCGTCAACACCGAGATCGAGGGCCAGAAGATTTCATTCGAGGACGCCATGTCCTTCGCCATCCTGGTGATGTTCGGCGGGCTCGACACGGTCGCTTCCACGCTGGGCTTCGTCGCGCGCTTCCTGGCGATCAACCCCGACCATCGGCGTGAGTTGGTGGCGCGGCTGGACGACGAGGCCTTCCTGCGACACGCGATCGAGGAGCTGCTGCGCCGGCACGGCATCGCCAACACCGCCCGCTACGTCGCGCAGGACACCGAACTCGGCGGCGTCCAGCTGAAGGCCGGCGACATCATCCTGCCGCCGAACCTGCTGGTCGGGCTGGACGACCGGGTCGTCGAGGACGCCGCGCGGGTCGACTTCAGCCGCCCCTTCCCCATCCGCCACGCCACCTTCGGCAACGGCGTGCACACCTGCCCGGGCGCGGTCCTCGCGCGGCGCGAGCTTCTGGTGTTCCTGCAGGAGTGGCTGAGCCGGATCCCGGACTTCGGCCTCAAGCCGGGCGCCGCGCCGGTCCTGGCCACCGGCATGGTCAACGGCGTGCTGAAGCTGGAGCTCTGCTGGCCGGCCAGGGGTTAGGGACACAGGGCCGCAGACCGGCCACTTTTCACAAGGCGGCGCGAAGACTCCGCTGGCCGGCGGGCGAAGCGACCACTGCGCAGGAGGAATGCACTTGGATGAGATCGTGAGCGCCGGGCCGGGAAGCGGCCGAGTGGACGAGCTGCTTTCGCGTCTGGTCCGGGAGGGGCGCGAGGTCGGCGTCCAGGTCGCGGCCTATCTGAACGGGCGGCTGGTCGTCGACGCCTGGGCGGGCTTGGCCGACCCGGCCACCAGCCGCGCGGTCGGCGGCGAGACCCTGTTCAACGTCTTTTCGGTGACCAAGCCGCTGGCCGCGACGGCCCTGCACATGCAGGTGGACCGGGGCAGGGTCGCGTACGACGCCCGGGTGGCCGACTACTGGCCGGAGTACGCCCAGAACGGCAAGGCCGAGACGACCGTCCGCGACGTCCTCACCCACCGGGCCGGCGTGCCGCAGATGCCCGAGGGCGTCACCCCGGAGCTGATGAGCGATTGGGACTGGATGGTGGCGCGCATCGCCGCGCTGACGCCGCTTGCGCCGCCGGGGCGCAAGACCCTCTACCTGTCCATGACCTTCGGCTGGATCGTCGGCGAAATCGTCCGCCGAACCGATCCGGCGGGCCGCTCGCTGGGCGCCTTCATCCGCGAGGAGATCGCCCGTCCGCTCGGCGCCCCGGACCTCTGGATCGGCCTGCCCGACGCGGAGGCGCCGCGGGTCGCGCGCCTGGTCAACGCCCAGCCGCAGGTTCAGCCCGAGCACCTTCCGCCGCTGTTCACGGCTTCGATGCCGCCGGCGGTCGACCTGATCCCCGAGGTCTTCGAGCGCCCGGAGGTCCGCCGGGCCGAGATCGCCGGCGTGGGCGGCGTGTTCACCGCGCGCAGCTGCGCGCGCTTCTGGGCCATGCTGGCCGGCGGCGGCGAGCTGGACGGCGTGCGGTTGCTCTCCGCGGACCTGGTCCGCACCTTCAATGTTCCGCGCGCGGCCAGCGACGAGCCGGATCCGGTGATGTTCGGCATGCCGCTGCCGCTCTCGATCGCGGGCTTCTGGCTGGGCGGCGACCGGCCGCCGGTCGCGGCCGCGAAACACCCCTACGTCATCTGCCATCCGGGCGCCGGCAATTCGATCGCCTTTGCCGATCCCCGCACGGGTTTGGCGGTGGCGATCTGCCACAACCGCATGCAGCAGCCGCGCACCCGCGAGGACGACACGGCGCTGATGATCGCCGACGCCGTGCGCGCCCAGCTCGGCGTCGATTGAGCGAGGACTCTCCCATGACCCAGATCCCGCATCTGCGCGATTTCGACGATCCGGAATACAACCCGTTCCTGGAGGAGGATCTCGTCTTCGGGACGCTCCCCGACCCCTATCCGAAGCTCGCCGAGCTCCGCGCCCAGGGGAAGGTGCTGCCGGGCGACTACCGCACGGTCATGGGCCTCTACCCCGACATGACCATGCCGGCGGACGCGCCGAACTTCATGGCCCTCGGCCACGAAGAGGTGAGCAAGGTCCTGCTCTCGCCGGAGATCTTCTCCAACCACGCCTACGGGTTCAATCTCGGCATCTCGTTCGGCCGCTCGGTCTCGACCATGGACGCGCCGGAGCATCCGCGCTTCCGCCGCATCTTCCAGAAGGTGTTCCTGCCACAGACGGTGCGCGACTGGGGCGGCTCGATCGTCGACCCGGTCGTCAACGCGCTGATGGATGCCTTCATCGAGACGGGCAAGGCCGACTTGATCCAGCAGTTCACCCAGCACTACCCGTTCGGCGTCATCTACCGGCAACTGGCGCTGCCGCCGGAAGAGGCCAAGGTGTTTCACAAGCTGGCGGTCGCCCAGACCGTGGTAAGCATCGACAAGGCCCATGGTGTCGAGGCCTCCACCAAGCTCGGCGAGTATTTCCCCGCGCTCATCGCCGCGCGCCGCGCTCAGCCCGGCGACGACCTGGTGAGCCTGCTGGCGGCCGCCGAGGTGGACGGCGAGTACCTTCCCGAGGACGTGCTGGTGTCCTTCTTGCGCCAGCTCGTGAACGCCGCCGGGGACACCACCTACCGAGGCACCAGCGTGCTCTTCACCAAGCTGCTGGAGAACCCTGAACAGCTGGACGCGATCCGCCACGACCGCTCGCTGATCGCCAACGCCATCGAGGAAGCGCTGCGCTATGACGGCCCGGTCGTCGACCAGACCCGCTGGACCACCCAGGAGACCGAACTGGCGGGCGTGAAGATTCCCGCGGGCGCCCTGATCCACGTCGTCGCCGGCGCGGCCAACCGGGATCCGGACAAGTTTCCCGATCCGGACAGGTTCGACATCCGCCGCCCCAACGCCAAGGACCATTTCGCCTTCAGCCGCGGGCCGCACGTCTGCATCGGCCAGCACCTTGCGCGCGTGGAGATGACCCGGGCGCTCACGGCCCTGCTCGACCGGCTGCCGGGTGTTCGCCTCGACCCTGACATGCCGAAGCCGGAGATCCGCGGGATCATGATGCGGGTCCCCAAGCACCTATACGTCAGGTTCGAACCGCAAACGCAGCGCGGTTAGGGCGAGCCGGGGCCTGCGATTGCGTCCGGCCGCGTCCTGCCGTAGGCCGCAGCCTGGGCGCCGGACTGGTGCGCCATCGCGAGACGACACCGCCTGCGACACTGAAGCAGGCCCGCGACAGGAAACAGGAATGGCCGAGGACGCCTACAAGAGCTGGCAATGCCGCAGCTGCGGCTACATCTACGACGAGGAAGCCGGCGATCCCGGCGAAGGCCTGGCGCCGGGCACGCGCTGGGCCGACGTGCCCGAAGACTGGGTCTGCCCGATGTGCGGAACGCCCAAGAGCGATTTCGACATGGTCGAGATCTGACGCGGGCGCCCGTCAGATCACCTTGTCGGCGCGCAGGGCCTCGAGCGTCGCCTCATTCATCCCGAGCTCCTTCTTCAGGACCTCGAAGGTGTGCTCGCCCAGCATCGGCGGCGCGACGTAGTCGGTGATCGGGGTGGCCGAGAAGTTCAGCGGGCTGGCGATCACCTGCAGGTCCGGGGCGAGCGCGTGCGGGGTGGCCACGGCCAGGCGGCGGTGCCGCACCTGCGGATCGTCGAACACCTGGCGGATGTCGTTGATCGGGCCGCTCGGGATGCCGTGCGCCTGCAGGCGCTCGAGCCAGTGGGCGACGGTGTGCTGGCGGAAGACGGCGTCGAAGGTCTCGGTGAGGGCGTCGCGGTTCGCGACCCGCACGTTGTTCGTATAGAACAGCTCGTGCTTGGCCAGGTCGGGCCGCCCGACCGCCTCGCACAGCCGGTCATACTGCACGTCGTTGCCGGCGGTGAGCATGATCGCCCCGTCGCTGCAGGGGAACATGCCCGACGGCATGCCGCCGTTGCCCTGAGTGCCGCGGCGCACCGGCGCCTCGCCGGAAGTCAGATAGATCTGTGCGTAGTGCGACAGCGCCGCGACGATGCAGTCGAGCAGGGCGACGTCGATGTACTGGCCCTCGCCGCCGTTGGCGTCGCGGTGATAGAGCGCCGCGAGGATGGCGTTCGACACGTTCAGCCCGGTGATCACGTCGACGATGCTGGGCCCCACCTTCATCGGCCCGGCGCCCGGCTTTCCGTCGGGCAGGCCGGTGACGCTCATCAAGCCGCCTTGGCCCTGGAACACGGCGTCGTAGCCGGGCTGCTTGGCGTAGGGACCCGATTGGCCGTAGCCGGTCACGGAGCAGTAGACGACCTTGGGGTTCGCGGCCTTGATGCTGGCGTAGTCGAGGCCGTAGCGCTGCAGGTCGCCGACCTTGTAGTTCTCGAGCACCACGTCGGCGGTGGCGGCAAGGCGCCGGACGATGTCCTGTCCGCGCGGGTCGGCGATGTTGACCGTCACCGACTTCTTGTTGCGGTTGGCCGAGAGATAGAAGGCGTTCTCACGGGTCGGCTTCCCCTCCGCCGTCCGCAGGTAGGGCTCGCCGAACACCCGCGAGTCGTCGCCGGAACCGGGGCGCTCGATCTTGATCACCTCGGCGCCGAGATCGCCCAGCATCTGCGCCGCCAGCGGGCCGGCGAGAACGCGCGAAAGGTCGAGAACCTTGACGTTGTCGAGCGGCAGTTTGCCCATGATCACCTCCGGTGGGCGCGCCCCTTGTAAGCGCGTCCGAGCTCTCTCTTATGAAATTCGCGTCGCGGTTGGGACCACCAATGGCGCGCGGCGGCGCTCATCACAGGCCTGATGGAGCGGTGGGCCTGCTCCCAAACGCTCGCCTGGGCGCGAACTATCCGCAATAGTCCCGCCGAAATGTCCAGGGAGCCCTCGATGACCGACATCACCCAAGATTCTCCGGCCCCTGGGATCTGCCGTCTGACGCTGAACCGGCCGGACGCGCTCAACGCCTTCACCTTCGCCATGTACGAAGAGCTGCTCGCCAAGCTGGAAGCGATCCGGTTCGATCCGGCCATCCAGGTGGTGATCCTCACGGGCGCCGGCCGCGGCTTCTGCGCCGGCCACGATCTGCGCAGCGCGGGTGCGCCGGCCTGGGTGCCGGAGGGGCAGGGCAAGGCTCAGAGCAGCCGGGCGATCATGGCCAAGCTCGGGGCGATCCCCGTGCTGATGCGAGCCCTGCCGCAGCCGGTGATCTGCGCGGTCAACGGGGTGACCGCCGGCCTGGGCTACGCGCTCGCCCTGGCGGCCGACCTCTGCCTGGCGGCGCGCTCGGCCAAGTTCGTCAACGCCTTCCACAACGCCGGGACGGGCCACGAACTGGGCATGAGCTACATGCTGCCGCGGCTGATCGGGCCGCAGCGGGCCGCCGAGATCCTGTTCACCGGGCGCGCGGTGATGGCCGAGGAGGCGGCTTCGACCGGGATGATCCTGCGGGCCGTCGACGACGACAAGCTGATGGACGAGGCGCTTGCCCTGGCCGACCAGATCCTCGTAAACAGCCCGATCGGCATCTCCGTGACGAAGCAATCCATGTGGCTGAATGCGAACGCCGGCAGCCTGGAGGCCGCGATCGAGCTGGAGAACCGCGCGATCTTCATGAGCCAGTCGACGGAAGACACCGCAGAGAAGCGCAAGGCCTTCGTCGAAAAGCGGCGGCCGCAATTTTCCGGCCGCTGAGGCCGGCGGCCGCGGCCCGGGCGCGTCGAGCCGCGGGCGACTGATCATGCAGACGATGGCGGTGCGCCGGGGCTGGCGCGGGCGGCGGAGTTGCGAGAACGTGAGCCCGCCTGCGGCCGACCGGCCGCCGCCGGCGCCGCGGCGAGCGTTGTTGAGGGAGGATCCGGTGAGCGAGAACCGCAAGTGGCTGAAGTCGACGGAAGTCATTCGCTTCGAGGTGGTCGACAACGTGGCCCGCATCACCCTGAACCGACCCGAAAAGCGCAATGCGCTCAGCGCGCTGCTGCTGCAGGAGCTGCATCAGGCGCTGATCGAGGCGGATGACCGCAAGGACGTGAACGTCATCCTGCTCGAAGGCGCCGGCAAGGACTTCTGCGCCGGCTACGACCTGATGGACTCCTACGGCGGCGGGGGGGCGGAAGGCCCGGGCTACGATCCGGCGCAGTACCGCAGCCGCGCCGCGACGATCGACGACGACATCTGGAACATGGAACGCCAGCAGGACCTGACCCTGCTGATGCTCGACATCCACAAGCCGATCATCGCCAAGCTGCAGGGCAACTGCCTGGCCGGCGGCACCGACCTGGCCTTCTCGTGCGACCTGGTCCTCGCCGCCGACGACGCCAAGATCGGCTTCCCCGCGGCGCGCGCGAACGGCACGCCCCCGACGAACTTCTGGATGTATCACGTGGGCCCGCAGTGGGCGAAGCGCATGCTGTTCACCGGCGACACGATCAGCGGCATCGACGCGGCGCGTATCGGCCTCGTGCTCGACGCCTATCCTGCCGAGGAGATCGACGAGCGGGCGCTCGAACTGGCGCGCAGGGTGGCCGCGGTCGATTCCGAGATCCTGGCCACGCACAAGCGCATCGTGAACATGCAGATGGAGCTCGCAGGCGCAAAGCTTTCGCAGCGTTACGCCGTGGAGCTGGACGCGCGCGCGCACCTTTCGCAGGGCCCGCGCCGGACCCGCTTCCGCAAGGACATGGCCGAGTCCGGCCTGAAGGAGGCGCTCAAGAACCGCGACGAACCATTCGGCAATGCGCGCATCTCGCTGCGCGCCAGAGGCCTGCCGCGCGAGTGAGGCCGCCGGCATGACCCCGCCGCGCGTCTCGCCGAGGCTGCTCGGCACGCCGAACTTCCGCGAGGTTGGGGGCCTGCCCGCCGCGGGCGGGCGGCGTGTCGCGCATGGCCGGCTGTTCCGCTCCGAAGCGGTGCTGACGCCCGCAGGCGCCGACCTGGCGGCGCTGGAGGCGCACGGCCTGAGCCTGGTCTGCGACCTGCGCTCGGCGCCGGAGCGGAGCGCCGCGCCCAACCGCTTCTGGCGTGAGCGGGGCGTGGAGATCCTGGAACTCGACATCGTCGCGGACATCCGGGGCCAGAGCCACCTGGAAGCGCTCGTCGCCGATCCGGGCGAGGCCGGGGCGGTGGAGCTGATGCGGCTGAGCTATCGCGCCCTGCCGCAGGCCGCCGCCGGCCATCTGCGCGAGCTGTTCCGCAGGATCGCGGCGGGCCACCTGCCGCTGCTGGTGCATTGCACGGCCGGCAAGGACCGGACGGGGGTCGTGATCGCCCTGCTGCTCTGGGCGCTGGGGGTCGAGCGCGAGGCGATCTACGCCGACTATCTCGAGAGCGGCGGGCGCGGCAGCCCCGCCGTGGCCGAGGCGACCAGCGAGCTGATGACACGGCTGCTCGGCCGACCTTTGCAGCCCGCCGCGCTCGAGGCCCTTTGCGGCGCGCGCCGGGAATACCTCGACGAGAGCTTCGCCGTGATCGAGGCGTCGCACGGCTCGCCCGACGCCTTCCTGGCCGACGTCGCCGGCCTCGACCCGGCGCTTCGCGAGCGTGTGCGCGACCAGCTGCTGGAAGCCTAGCCCCGAGCATGGCGGGCGGGATAGGGGTAACCGGAAGGCGGGCCTTTTCGACGGCGGCGAAAAAACGGCGACCGCGAGTCTCCGGCGGCGCCGCACGGTGAAGAAAATGCCCCCTATCAACCAGGGTTTCGGCCATGTCCGCGGCGCGGGCGGGCGGCTCATAGTTTTGACGGGAAACGCAATTCGAAGGGGCGCTTCGCCTGAAGCCAGCCATGGGCTCTCAGGCGGCCGGCGCCGCAGGATCGGCCAGATGACAGTCCACACGACACAGTTCGCGCCGCAGTTCGCCGAGCTCAACTGCTCCAACCACCTGCTCGGCGACCGGGAGGCTCTCGCCGCCGCCTGGGACCGCGACGGCTACTGGTTCTTCCGCGACGTGCTGGACAAGGCGGTGATCGCGAGCATCCGCCGGGCCTATGTCGACCACCTGGTGCAGCTCGGCGTCACCGATCCGAACGATCCCGAGCACCGCTACAACGGCGCCGAGTTCCCCGCCCTGGCGAACATCAACGACACCGAGCTGAACGCCGCCAAGACGCACAGGCTTCTGCACGAGGCGCCGACGATCAACGCCTTTTTCGCCAAGCTGTTCGGCTGCGATCCGTTCTGGGTGCCGTTCACGGTCCACCGGACCAATCCGCCGGTGCGCGATCGGGCAGGGACACGGTTCGACTTCATCCATGAGGACGGTGTCTACAACGACGGCCTGCCGTTCCTGATCTGCTGGGTTCCGCTGGACGACATCGACGAAGAGACCGGCGGCATCGCCGTCGCCGAGGGCCTGCACAAAGGACCCTGCCTGCACCGCCGTGAAGGCATGACCGTCTATCCGATCGAGTTCGGCGCGATCCCGCCGACCGCCTGGCGGCGGGCGCACTACCGCCCGGGCGACGTCCTGCTGATGAGCCTGCGCACGCCGCACAGCGGCCTCTCCAACATCTCCGCCGACCGTTTCCGGCTGTCGATGGACACCCGGGTGATGCCGTCCGATGGCAAGACGCCGAAGCTCGGCGTGCTGACGCGCGTCACGCCCGAGGGCATCACCATCGAGGACGCAGCCGGTCGGCACGAGCTCGTGTTCGACGCCAATAGCTTCGTCCGGGGCTTCCGCGGCGACCAGATGCCGCTCGCAGAGGTTCCCAGCCGCTACCAGCCCGGGATGGAGGTCATCGTCGCCTTCCAAGGCGACCGCGTCACCAACATGCGGCCGCAGACCTGAACCATGCCGGAACTGCGCAACGAGGGCCGTCGGTTGGACGGCAAGGTCGCCATTGTCACCGGGGCCGGGGCCGAGGGCGAGGACGTCGGCATCGGCCGGGCTACGGCTGTCGTGCTGGCGCGCGACGGCGCCAAGGTGTGCTGCACCGACCTGGACCTGGAGCGGGCCGAGGCCACCGCCCGGAGAATCCGCGAGGCGGGTGGCGAGGCGTTCGCGCTCGCCGGAGACGTCAGCGACGCGGCCGCATGCGAACGCTTCGTGGCCGAGACGCGCGAGCGCTTCGGCCGGCTCGACGTGCTGGTCAACAACGTCGGGATCTCCGCTCAGACCCGGCTCGAAGCCTTCGACGAGGCGCTCTGGGACCGCATCTTCGACGTGAACCTCAAGAGCGTCGTGCTCATGTGCCGGCACGCGATCCCGGCGATGGCGTCTGGCGGCGGCGGATCGATCGTCAACGTCTCCTCGATCGCCGGGGTGCGCGCCCACGGCTCGCTGGCCTATGGCGCGACGAAGGCGGCGATGGCGCACCTGACCCGAGACCTGGCGGTCCTCTACGGCCGTCAGGGGATCCGCGCCAACACCGTCGCGCCGGGTCACCTGATGACCTCGCACGTGGCCCACATGTTCTCGCCGGAAGTCCGCGAGATGCGCCGCAAGGTGGCACCGTTGGGCGTCGAGGGCGACCCCTGGGATGTGGCCTATGCGGCCGCCTTCCTGGCCAGCGACGAGGCGCGTTTCATCACCGGCGTCCTGCTGCCGGTCGATGGCGGCGTGACCGAAACGGCGCCCCTGAGCGCCCACGCCCTGATCACGGACGCGTCCTGAGCGCCAGCGGCGGGGCGGCTGAAGCCGCCGCGCCGCCGCTCCGGCGATAGGCGGTCGGGCTCATGCCGAGGTGCTCGCGGAAGATGATCCGGAACGAGCGCGTGTCGCGGTAGCCGACCATGGCGGCGATCTGTTCGATGGACCGGCCCGTCCGGCTCAGCATCTGCTGGGCCGAACGGACGCGCAGTTGCTGCACATAGTCCTTCGGCCGTACGCCGAGCTCGCGCACGAACCGCCGCACGAGGGTCTGGTGGCTGGTCGACAAGGCGTCGGCCAGCTCACCGATGCGCACGTCCTCCGCAAAGCGGCGCTCTAGCCACAGCTGCGCCTGGGCCACTAGCGGATCCCGCGCCAGCCCCTGCTCCATCCGCTGATCGACGCCGCTGGCGGCGGCCAGCCAGCGTCCCATCTCCGGCGACAGCGCGAACTCGTAGATCCGCGCCATCAGCTCGGCGTCGGCCGCGGGGCCGCGGCTCAGCAGGAGGCGCTGGGCCTCGACCACCGAGCCCCGGTCGTCGATCTGCAGGCGTGGAAAGCGACCATGAGCGAGTTTCGCGAGGTGCGCCGGCAGCGGCGCGGCGGTCGTCTCCAGCAGGCCGGCCGCCGCGAGGATCAGGCAGCCCGAGCCGCTGGCGGCGAGCAGCGCTCCCGCGGCGTGCTGTCGGCGCAGCCAGCCGTTGAAGGGCGTCATCGCCGCCAGCCGCTCGTCCAGCCCGGCGAGGTCTCGCACCTCGAACGCGGGCAGATGGATGACGTCGAATTGCGTCCCGCCCCCCGGGCTGCCGGCGGACGTCAACTGTCGGCCGTCGGCCAGGCGCAGGGCCGTCGCGCCAGGCGTGAGGAGCCGCAGCGCCGTCTCCATTGGAACCGGCCCGAGATTTGGGAACAGGCTCTCCACACGCCGGCGCACGAGCGCGAAAGCGTCGAGGAACGCGCCGACGCTGGCGTGCAGGCTCCCCTCGAGAGCGACGACCGCGAAATCAGCCACGGTCCGCCCAGCGCGCGCCGCGCCCGGTGCGCTGCGCCCACCACCTCATCCGCTGCAATCCTCCGCCGCGAAACCCATGCGCGCGGATCCGAGCACAGCGTCGCCCCAGCCGCAAGCGAGCGGCTCGCCTGGGGCCGCCTGTCGCCCGGGGCTCGTCAGGCCGCCTGTTCGGCCGGCGTGGGCACGGCGCAGACGTTATCCAGCCCGAGCACGTGGGTCATGCGGCCCAGCCCGGTCCAGACGGCGACGCAGTAGGCCAGGTCGACCAGTTCGGCGTCGCTGAAATGGCTCTTGGCGCGGGCCCAGAACGCCTCGTCCTGGGCCAGGACCTTGGGCTCAAGTCCCGTGCGTTCGGCGAATTCGACCGCCACGCGCTCCCTCGGGCTCAGCAGGTCTGAGGTTCGCCAGTCGGGGATCGCCTGATAGAAGGCCTCGTCGGGGACAGGGCCGCGGTCGGCGACAGATCCACTCTCGGCGTTGCCCATCAGAGGCAGGTAGTTCGGCAGGTCCACGGCGGAACGCCAGTTCTGGCAGAGCCGGCAGCCGTTGATCTGGGCGGTGATGATCCGCGCCGCTTCGAACTCGCGCAGCGTCAGGCGCGAATGGACGTAGCTGACCCGCGAGAATTCCATCGCCGCGCGGCCGAGCTCAGGGGCGTAGTGGACCCCGATCAGGCTTTGCGGGAGGTTCTCGTCTGGGACGGCGATGCGCATGCTGATCCTCCGTTGCTTCGCCCGGCCGTTCGCGGCCTGGGCCCGCCCATTCCGGGGCGCGGATGTTCCGGCGGTCCGCGGATCCTCCGCCCATCGGTGCGCGCACGCAACCGCCGCCGTGCGGTCCTCAATCCACTGGTGTTCATGCGGCATGAACCTCAGATCAAAGCGAAGCGCGCCGTGCGGCCGACCGTCCCGGCCCACGGCGCCCGAGGTCCGCCGCACGGTCCGCGTGTGGACTTGAAATCAGCTGTCATTTCCGTTGATCTGCGGCGCCCACGAGGTGGGCCTTCAACTCGCGGCGTTCTACCGCGGAAAGGGGTGGGACGTGGCGGCGGGGATGAGCCGGGGCGACGCCGGCGGGGCGGTCGGGCTCGAATACGATTTTCTCATCGCAGGGGCCGGCTCGGCCGGCTGCGTGCTTGCGGAGCGCCTGTCGCGCGACCCGCGCCACAGGGTGCTGCTGATCGAAGCAGGGCCCGAGGACACCAATCCGCTGATTCACATGCCGAAAGGCATCGGCAAACTGCTCACGGACGAGGCGTTCGTCTGGCGGATCGAGGCCTCACCGTCGGGCAATCGCAACGCGCCGGAGATCTGGAACCGGGGCAAGACGCTCGGCGGATCGAGCTCCGTCAATGGCATGGTGTATGTGCGCGGCCAGCCGGAAGACTATGACGGCTGGGAGCGCGACGGCGCCCTGGGCTGGGGCTGGGACCGGATCGGCGCCGCCTTCAAGGCCATGGAAGACCACGATCTCGGCGCGGCGCCGTGGCGCGGCGCAGGCGGGCCGCTGCGCGTGGGCGTCGAACGCGAGCCGAGCCCGTTGCTGGACGCGGTGATCAGGGCCGGCGTCGAATTCGGCCTGCCCGAGCGCGCCGACCTGAACGACCCGCCTCAGGAGGGGATCGGTTATCTGCCGCGCACGATCTCCGGAGGACGGCGGTTCAGCGCGGCGCGGGCGTTCCTGCATCCCGCCCGAAAGCGCCCGAATCTCCGCGTCGTCACCGACACCCTGGTCGATCGGGTGCTGTTCGAGAACAGGCGCGCCACGGGCCTGCTCTGCCGCGGGCCCGCCGGGCCCGTGACCTACCGCGGCCGGCGGGAGATCATCCTTGCCGCCGGCGGGCTGCATTCGCCGAAAATCCTGCAGCTGTCCGGGATCGGCCAGGCGGCGCGCCTCAAGGCGCTGGGGATCGACGTTGTCCACGACAACCCGGCGGTGGGCGCGAACATGCGCGAACACCGCAGCTTCGACATGCAGTTCCGGCTTCGCCGCAACATCGGTCACAACCGGCAGCTGCGCGGCGTCGGGCTGATGGCGAGCGTGCTGCGCTACTATGCCTTCCGCACGGGTGTGATGGCGGCTCCCGCCTTCCAGGTCGGCGCCTTCCTGAAGTCGCGCCCCGGCCTCGACCACGCCGACGTCCAGCTGCACATCGGCGCCCATTCCGTGCGCATGGACAAGGACGCCATCACCGTCGAGCCCGAGCCAGGCATGCAGATGATCGGCTATGTCATGCGGCCGACGAGCGAAGGCAGCGTGCTGATCCGCTCGCCGGACCCGGATGCGCCAGCGGAGATCACGCCGAACTTCCTGGCGACCGAACACGACCAGCGGATCGCCGCCGACATGGCGCGCGCCATGCGCCGCCTGATGGCCCAGCCCGCGATCGCCGGCGAGATCCTCGCCGAGAGCGGAGCGACGGCGGCGCTGCAGAGCGACGCGGAGATCGTCGACCATATCCGCGAGAACGGCTACTGTGGCTACCACGCTGTCGGCACCTGCAGGATGGGGCAGGGCCGCGACGCGGTGGTCGATCCGCGGCTGCGGGTGATCGGCGTCGACGGCTTGCGCGTAATGGATTGTTCGGTCATGCCGAGCCTGGTTTCCGGCAACACCAACGGTCCAGTGATGGCGATGGCCTGGCGCGCCTCGGACGTGATCTTGGATGACCATCGCGCATGAAGGCGGCGTCTTTCGACTATGCGGTCCCGCGGTCCGTGGACGAGGTGCTGGGCCTGTTGGCCGAGCATGGGGACGAGGCGCGGCTGATCGCCGGCGGCCAGAGCCTGGCGCCGATGATGGCGTTTCGGCTGTCCCGCCCGTCGCTGCTGATCGACCTCAACCGGGTGGATGGTCTGGACGGGCTGACCGCCAGCACGGACGGCTTCACGGTCGGGGCGATGGCGCGCCAGCGCACCCTTCTGACCGCCGGCGAAGTGACCGAGCACATGCCGGCGCTGGCCGTCGCGACGCGGCTGGTCGGCCACTATCAGACGCGCAACCGCGGGACGATCGGCGGCTCCATCGCCCTCGCGGATCCGGCTGCGGAGCACCCTGCGCTCGCCCTGGCGCTCTCCGCCACGATCCGGCTCGCCTCGCGCCGCGGCGTCCGGGAGGTGGCCGCGTCCGACTTCTTCACGGGCCCCTACACAACGGCGATCGCGCCGGACGAGTTGATCGTCGCCATCGACTATCCGCGCTGGGCGGGCGAGGCCGCCGTGGTCGTCGACGAGCTCGCCCGCCGGCCGGGCGACTTCGCGCTGACCGGGCTTGCCGCGGTGGTGAGCCGCGACCGCGCCGGGCGGATCGACCGCGCGGGCCTGGCCTGGTTCGGCATGAGCTCCGAGCCCGCCAAGGCGCCGGCCGCCGAGGCGATGCTGCTTGGCGGCGACCCGCAGGCGATCGACGTGGCCGCGGTCGCCCGCCAGGCGATCGCCGAGGTCGAGCCGAAGGACGACGTCCAGGCGAGCGCCAGTTACCGCCGCGCGGCCGGACTGGAGCTGGCCGTGCGGGTCATCGGCAAGGCGCTGGGGAGAGGCGGATGAGCGATCACCTCGTCGAGTTCGTGGTCAATGGCCAGCCGATGAGCGGCTCGGCGCCGGCGCGCAGGACGCTAGCCGACTTCCTGCGCGAGGATTGCGCGCTGACCGGGGTCCATGTCGGGTGCGAACACGGGGTCTGCGGCGCGTGCACGGTGATCGTCGATGGCCGCGCGGTGCGCGCCTGTCTGATGTTCGCGGTGCAGGCGGACGGATGCGAGATCCGGACCGTGGAGGGGGTCGCCGCCGCCGACGGGACGCTGCACCCGGTACAGGCGGCGCTGCGCGACGAGCACGGCCTGCAATGCGGCTTCTGCACGCCGGGGATCGTGATGACGCTGGTGGAGATGTCGGAGGCGCAGCCCAGGGCGTCCGAAGCGGAGATGCTGGCGGCGCTTTCGGGGCACATCTGCCGCTGCACCGGCTATCAGGGCATCAAGCGCGCGGTGAGCCGAATCGCGGGCGCCGCCGCCGACCGGCCGGTGATGCGCGATGAATAGTCCCGCCGGCAACCGCTTCCTCGGCCAATCGATCGCGCGCGCCGAGGACCACCGGCTGCTGACCGGCCGCGGCCAGTACGTCGACGACATCGCCGTGCCCGGAATGCTGCACTGCGCCTTCGTGCGCAGCACGGTGGCGCGCGGCCGGATCCTGTCGATCGACGTCGAGGCGGCGCGCGCGCTGCCGGGCGTGCACGCGGTCTACACCGGCCGCGACCTGAACCCGCTGGTGACCCCGCCGGACCTGCTGCTGGGCGCCTTGGGTGTGACCATCCCGCTGCTGCCGCTGGCGCTGGGCGACGTGCGCTTCGTCGGCGACCCGGTCGCCCTCGTGGTCGCGAAGGACCGGTATGTCGCCGAGGATGCGGCCGAGCTCGTCTTCGTGGACTATGAGCCCGAGGACGCCGTGGTCGACTACCGCACGGCCGCCGATGCCCCGCCGGTGCACGCCGAGCTGGCCTCGAACCTGATGTTCGAATTCGCGACGCCGCCGGACCCGGAGCTCGAGCGGATTTTCGCGACGGCGCCGCACGTCATCGAGGAGACGCTGTCGCAGCAGCGCTACGCCTGCATGCCGATGGAGACGCGCGGGCTGATCGCGCACGTCGCGGCGCCGGGCGAGCTGACTGTCTGGCTCGCCTCGCAGAACGTGCATCTCGCCCGCCGCTTCATCGCCAGCGCGCTCGGCATGGGCGAGCATCAGGTCCGGGTCATCGCGCGCGACGTGGGCGGCGGCTTCGGTCTGAAGTTCCACCTCGACCGCGACGAGATCGCGGTCACGGCGGCCGCCACGTTGGCCGGCCGGCCGCTGAAGTGGATCGAGGACCGCGCCGAGAACCTGCTGGTCGCCGGCCAGAACCGCGAGGACCGTGTCACGGCGCGTATCGCGCTGGACGAGGACGGCCGTATCCTCGCCGTCCACCTCGACCACATGGACAACGTCGGCGCCTATCCGCTGGTCAGCGCCGCGTCCTCGTTCTTTGCCATGATGGTGTTCCCCGGGCCATACCGCGTGCCGCGCTACGGCTACAGGACGCGCTCCTACTTCACGAACACGCCGGGGAAGAACGCGTTTCGCGGGCCCTGGATGATCGAGTCCGTCGTCCGCGAGTGGCTGATCGAGCTCGCGGCCCGAAGGCTCGGTCTCGATCCGGTGGAGATCCGCCGGCGCAACGTGATCCGCAAGGAGGACCAGCCCTACCATAGCCCGGGCGGCCTGGTGCTGGACGCGGTGTCACCGGCCGAGACCATCGACCAGGCGGTGGGCATGCTCGACCTTGCGGCCTTCCGCGCCGAGCAGGCCGCCGCGCGCGCGCAGGGCCGCTATCTCGGCGTGGGCATGAGCGTCTACATCGAGCCTGCGGCGATGAGCTCGGGGGTAATGTCGAGCGACGTCGCCGAGATCCGCATGGAGCCGAATGGCGAGGTGATCGCCAATCTCAGCGCAGGCTCGGCCGGCAACAGCATCGAGACGACCATGGCCCAGGTCGTGGCCGACGATCTCGGCGTGCCGCTGTCGAAGGTCCGCATCCGTCTCGGCGACACCTCCGCGAGCGGATTTGGCGCCGGCGCCGGTGGCAGCCGGCAGGCGACCGCCTCCGGCAGCGCCTGCCGGCTGGCGGGCCGTGTGATCCGCGAGAAGATCCTGCGCATCGCGGCCCATCTGCTGGAGAGCGAGCCCGGGAAGCTGGAGCTGGCGGACGGCGTCGTCCGGGAGCGCGGCTCCAACCGCTTCCTCGACGTGGTCGAGGTCGCCCGCACCGCCTATTTCGACCCGGCCAGGCTTCCGGCCGGGGAGGAGCCCGGCCTCGAGGCGCGCCGGCGGTACGCGCCCTCGACCAATTTCTCGAACGCGGCGCACGTCTGCGTCTGCGAGGTGGACCCGCGAACCGGTATCGTGAAGCTGCTGCGCTGGCTGGTGAGCGAGGATTGCGGCGTGATGATCAATCCGGCCGTCGTCGAGGGGCAGATCTCGGGCGGCGTGGCCCAGGCGATCGGTGGGGTGCTGTACGAGCACACCGCCTTCGACGAAGACGGGACGCCGCTCGCGGCGAGCTTCAAGGACTACCTCCTGCCGCTCGCCGACAATGTGCCGGCCATCGAGTTCGGCCACCTGTGCACGCCCTCGGACAACGAACTGGGGGTCAAGGGCGTCGGCGAAGGCGGCGCGATCGTCGGCCCCGCGGCGGTCATCAACGCCGTCAGCGATGCGCTGGCGCCGTTCGGGGTGACGGTGCGGGCCTTGCCTCTTTCCCCGACGCGGATATTGGAGGCGCTCGCCGATGCGGGCGCGGCGGAGGACCTTGTCGGATGAATTTCGAGCACAGCTTCACGCTTCCGGCGCCGATCGACCGCGCCTGGCCGCTGCTGCTGGACCTCGAGCGGATTGCGCCCTGCGTTCCGGGGGCCCAGCTCCAGGAAGTGGACGGCGCGGAACATCGCGGGGTCGTCAAGGTCAAGCTCGGTCCGATCACTGCTCAGTACAAGGGCGCGGTCGTGGTCGAGGAGGCCGACGCGGCGGCGCGGCGCATTGTGCTGAACGCCCGGGCCCGCGACGTGCACGGACAGGGCGCGGCCAACGCCAAGGTGGTCGCCGTGATGTCGGCGGAAGGCGAGGGCGTGCGGGTCTCGCTGGCCACCGACCTGCAGATCAGCGGCAAGGTCGCCCAACTGGGCAAGGGCGTCATGAACGATGTCGCTGGCAAGCTGATCCAGCAGTTCGCGGACGCGCTCGCCCGCGACCTCGGCGAGAGCGCCCCCGCCGCGGCGCCGGCCGCTGAGGCTGCGCCGGCCGCGGTCCGCCGCATCGATGCGCCCGAGCCCGAGGCGCTCGACCTGCTCGCCGTCAGCGGCTCGGCCGTGGCGTGGCGGCTCGGCCTTGCCGCCGGAGTGCTCCTGCTGGTCGGCGGCGGATTCTACCTGCTGGGCCGCACCCGACGGGCCGCCGGGGGGGCGAACCGCGACCGTTGAGCGTGAAAGGCGTCGAGGCTGCCGTTCAGGCGCTGACCTCGACCCGGAGCCCGGTCTGCGACGGTGAGGCGGGCGCGCCAGGCCGCCGATGGAACACGCCGCCCTTCATCACCCCCAGGAGGCATTCCTGGCGGGCCAGCACGTACGGGTCGGTGAGCGGATCGCCGTCGACGAGGATCAGGTCGGCGAGCCGCCCGGGGGCGATGCGCCCGGCCTCGACGCCCATCAGATCGGCGCCGTTGAGGGTCGCGGCGCGCAGGGCCTCGACGGGCGAATAGCCGAGGTATTCGACGAAATGGGCGATGTCGCGCGCATTGGTCCCGTTGGGCTGCCAGGGCAGCCCGTAGTCGCCGCCGATCACCGCGCGCACCCCGCGCCTGCGCAGTTCCTGATGGGTGGCGATGTTGTGCGCCATGGCGTCCTCGACCGCCATCCGCTCCAGCAGCGCCGGGGGCAAACCGGAATCGTGAAGCAGGCTGTGATAATAGCCGATCGAGGGCGCCACGAAGACCCGGTCCTTGGCCGCCTCCAGCGCGTCGAGCGCCGCCTCGTCGGCGAAGTCGGCGTGGTTGATCAGCCCGATGCCGGCCGCGACCGCCAGCTTGATCGAATCGGCCGA
>CBJNAS010000019.1:0-20229 GCA_966434565.1 uncultured Phenylobacterium sp. | reverse complement strand
GCAGCATGATCCGAGTCGCATCTTCGCGCGACTTGTTGAAGAATTGCTCAAGCACATAAACGACGAATTCCATTGGAGTATAGTCGTCGTTCAACAGAAGCACTCGATACATCGAAGGCTTCTGCGTCTTGGGCTTGGTCTGGGTGATCACGGACGAACGTACGCCGGTGTCGTGATCACCCTGCTTTCGTTCGGCCATGGCCAGAACCTCCTGGCGGGACGCACCCACCATCCTCACGCAATTAGATATGCCAAACATTTCCATTTGGAAGGGCGGAATCATCACGAAAGCGCTTGCACCTGACCGGGGCCTGCGTCAGAGCGACGGCCGCCGCAGGTTGGCCCATCATTCGCCTCTGGGCGCCGCTTTTGCACGCAAAATCCTTCCGGAGGTGACGGCGTCGGCTCCGAAGCGTTGGCGCAGGGCGTCGAGGGTCCGCTCGCTGGCGCGCGCGCGCCGCTCGTCGCCCGCGAAGAAGTCGTCCGCCGCCGCCTCTGCGTCCACCAGCTCGGCCAGGCCGATGCCGATCAGCCGCCACGGTCGGGAGCCTGCTTCCCGGGCGAGCAGCTCGCGGCCGGTCGCGAAGAGGGTCCTGGCGGTCTGGGTGGGCACGGCGAGGGTCCTTCGGCGCGTCATGATGCGGAAGTCGGTCCCCCTCAGCTTCAGCGTCACCGTACGCCCGGCCACGCCGGCTGCGCGAGCCTGGCGCGCCACCTTGTCGCACAGGGGCGCCAGCCGGTCCTCCAGCTCGGGGACCGCCGTCAGGTCGGTCTCGAAGGTGGTCTCGGCGCTGATGCCCTTGCGTTCCTGGTCGGGGTCGACCTGGCGGGTGTCGCGGCCGTGCGCCAGCTCGGACAGCCTGAGCCCGTGGGCGCCGAAGCGGTCGGCCAGGTCGCGCAGCTCGGCGCGGGCCAGCGCCCCCACCGTGCGGTAGCCGGCCTTCTCCAGGGCCTGGGCCATGGCCGGGCCGACGCCGGGCAGGATTGCGACGGGCCGCGGGGCCAGGAAGCGCTCCGCCTCCAGCCCGCCGATCACCGAGAAGCCGCGGGGCTTGTCGAGATCCGAAGCGATCTTGGCCAGGAACTTGTTGGCCGACAGGCCGATGGAGACGGTCAGGCCCGTCTCGCTCTCGATGCGCGCCTGTAGCCGGGCGAGGGTGAGCGCCGGCGCGGCGCCGTGCAACCGCTCGGTGCCGGAAAGGTCGAGCCAGGCCTCGTCCAGCGACAGGTTCTGCACCAGCGGCGTCAGTTCCGCGGCCATGCCCAGGATGCGCCGGCTCTCGGCGCGGTACTTGGCGAAGTCCGGCTTGACGACCACCGCCTCAGGACAGGCCTTCAGCGCCTTGAACATCGGCATGGCCGAGCGCACCCCGGAGATGCGGGCGATGTAGCAGGCGGTGGTGACCACGCCGCGCTTGCCGCCGCCGACGATTACTGGCCGGTCGCGCAGCTCGGGCCGGTCGCGCTTCTCCACGGAGGCGTAGAAGGCGTCGCAGTCCATGTGGGCGATGGCCAGGCTGTCGAGCTCCGCATGGGCCACGATCCGCGGCGAGCCGCAGGCCGGGCAGCGCCGCACCGCCTCCGCGCCACGCCAGAAGCAGTCGCGGCAGAGCGCCGTCATGGCGCGGCGCCCTGAGCGGCGGGGTCGTGGGGCCAGAGCCAGGCCGCCCCGCGCACGCCCGAGGAATCGCCGTGGATCGCCGGGCGCACCGGGGTGGCGAAGCAGTCGGAGAAGACATGGGCGCCGATGGCGGCGGGCAGGCGCTCGTAGAGCTCGCCCACGTTGCTGAGACCGCCGCCCAGCACGATGACGTCCGGATCGATCAGTCCGCAGATCACCGCCAGTCCGCGCGCCAGCCGGTCGACATAGCGCTCGAGCTCGGCGATGGCGTGAGGCTCGCCGGCGCGGGCCGCGGCGACCACCTGCTCGGCCGCCGCCCCCGCCGCCCGCGCGAAGCCCGAGCCGGAGACCCACAGCTCCAGGCAGCCGCGCCTGCCGCACCAGCAGAGCGGGCCGGGATGCTCGCCCTGCGCCGGCCAGGGCAGGGGCGTGTGGCCCCATTCGCCGGCGAAGGCGTTGGCCCCGGTGATCAGCCGGCCGTCCACCACCACCCCGCCGCCGCAACCCGTGCCCAGGATGGCGGCGAACACCACGCCCGCGCCGGCCGCGGACCCGTCGACGGCTTCGGAGAGCGCCAGGCAGTCGGCGTCGTTGGCATAGCGCACCGGCCGCCCCAGCACGCTGGCCAGGTCGCGCGGGAAGGGCCGTCCGTTGAGGTAGGTGGAGTTGGCGTTGCGCATCAGCCCGCTCGCCGGCGAGACCGATCCCGGGCCGCAGACGCCCACCGCGCCGGCCGAAGCGCCCGCCTCGCGCTCGGCTTCCAGCACCACCTGGCGGACCGTTTCGAGGGCCTCGTCATATCCCGCCGGCGTGGGAACGCGCACGCGCGCGCGGAAGGCGCCCGCCGCGTCCAGCGCCGCGGCCTCGATCTTGGTGCCCCCGAAATCCACCCCGATGCGGATCATGGCGCAGTCATAGCCGATTTCAGGCGCGATGCTGAGGGGGCGGCCGACGCCCCCCTCAGGCAGCGCAGCGCCGAGACGGAGCGGGCGTTCCCGCGTCCCGCTTTCCGCCCGCCCCGTTCAGCGCTATTGGCCGCGCCAGCATGGCCACGATTTCCGCCGCCGACACCCCCGCCAGCAGTTTTCCGCTGCGCATCGGCCTGCGTCAGGCGGCGCTGGTGGGCGGCTGCTTCGCCATGTTCTGGACGGTGGTGTTCAATCCCCGCGCGCTGAACGACGGCGACACCTACTGGCACCTGGCCACCGGCGCCTGGATGCTGGCGCATCACGCGGTCCCCCACCTCGACCCCTTCTCCTTCACCCATGGCGGCCAGCCCTGGGTGGCGCACGAGTGGCTGTCCGAGATCCTGATGGCCCTGGTGTTTCGGCTGGCGGGCTGGACCGGGATCGTGGTGCTATTCGGCCTGGCGGCGGCGCTCTCCATGGCCCTGCTGCTCGGCCGGCTTGGCCGCTGGCTGGGGCCGCTGGCCCTGGCCGTCACGGCCTGGCTGGTGATGGGCAGCATGTGGGTGGGGCTGTTCACCCGGCCGCATCTGCTGGCCCTGCCGATCATGATCGTCTGGACCGGCGCGTTGCTCGACGCCCGCGCCGCGCTGCGGCCGCCGCCGCTGTGGCGCATCCCCCTGCTGGTGCTCTGGGCCAACCTGCACGGCAGCTTCGTCTTCGGGGCGCTGGTGGCGGCGCCGCTGGCGCTGGAGGCGCTGGTCGAGCGGCTGGCCGAGGCCTGGCCGACGATGCGCCGCGCCGGGCGCCTCGCCCTCGGGCCGCAGGCGCTCGCCGATGCCTGGCGCTGCGCCTGGCCGGTGGTGCGCGGCTGGGGGCTGTTCGCCCTGCTCTGCCTTGGCGCGGTGCTGCTGACGCCCAATGGCCTCCAGGCGCTGACCTATCCGTTCCAGATCATGTCGATGAAGACGCTGAACGGCATCGTCGAATGGCTGCCGCCCGACTTCAGGCGCATGACCACCTTCCAGTGGGCGCTGCTGATCACCCTGTTCGTCTGCCTGGTGCGCGGGGTGAAGGTTCCGGTGCTGCGCGCGCTGCTGGTGCTGTTCATCCTGCACATGGCCCTGCAGCACCAGCGGCACGAGCTGGTGCTGGCGCTGATCGCGCCGCTGTTCCTGGCCGAGCCCATCGGCCGCGGCTTCGGGCGCGAGCAGCCCCGGCCGCTCGGCCCGGCGCTGGGTCCGGCCGTGCTTTTCGCGCTCGGCGTCCTGGCGATGACCGGGATGCGCGCGGCCGACCCGGTGACCCGGCCCGACGCCGTGACCACGCCCAGGACGGCGCTGGCGCACGTGCCGGCGGCGCTGCGCGCGCGGCCGGTGCTCAACACCTACAGCTTCGGCGGCTACCTGATCTTCCAGGGCGTGAAGCCCTATATCGACGGGCGTTCGGACATGTACGGCGACGATTTCTTCGCCCGCCACATCCGCCTGATGCGCAGCACCCCGGGCGAGTTCGACAAGGCCGCGGCCGACTACCACCTCGACTGGACGATCCTCGCGCCGGGAGAGCCCCTGGTGCGAGAGCTGGACTCCAAGCCCGGCTGGCGGCGCGTCTGGTCCGACCATTGGGCGGTGGTGCACGTCCGCCAGGCGGCGCTGGACCGCGCCGGATAACGAAGTTTAAGGATATCCCGTGGGATCAAGGGGGCGAAGAAGAAGACGCCGTGTCCGCGCGGCCGTCTTCGGAAAGCAGCGTCGGGTCCGCAATGGCCAAGAAGATCCTCATCGTCGAGGATAACGAGCTGAACATGAAGCTCTTTCATGATCTGCTCGAAGCCCAGGGATATGACATCCTGGAGACCCGCGAGGGGCTGCAGGCGTTGTCGCTCGCCCGCGAGCACCATCCCGACCTGATCCTGATGGACATCCAGCTGCCGGAGATCTCGGGCCTCGAGGTCACCAAGTGGCTGAAGGAGGACGACGAGCTGGCCGCCATCCCGGTCGTGGCGGTCACCGCCTTCGCCATGAAGGGCGACGAGGAGCGGATCCGCGAGGGTGGCTGCGAGGCCTACATCTCCAAGCCGATCTCGGTGGTGCACTTCCTCGACACTATCCGCAAGCTGCTGGTCTGAGCGATGACCGCGCGGATCCTGGTCGTTGACGATCTGGAGGCCAATCTCAGGCTGCTGGAAGCCCGGCTGTCGGCCGAATACTACGACGTGCTGACCGCCGCCGACGGACCGACCGGCATCGCCCGCGCCGCCGCGGACAAGCCCGACATCATCCTGCTCGATGTGATGATGCCCGGCATGGACGGTTTCACCGTCTGCCGGCGCCTGAAGGAAGATCCCGAGACGAGCCACATTCCGGTGGTGCTGGTCACCGCCCTCGACGGCCGCGCCGACCGCGTGGCGGGGCTGGAGGCCGGGGCCGACGACTTCCTCACCAAGCCGATTGACGACGTCATGCTGTTCGCCCGGGTGCGCAGCCTGACCCGGCTGAAGGCCGTGCACGACGAGCTGCGCGAACGCGAGGCCTCCGGCCGCCGCATCGGGGTGATCGCCGGCGCCTCCTCGCGGCTGGGCGGGTCGGGCGGCCGTATCCTGCTGGTCGACGACAATTCACGCCAGGCCGAGCGGCTGGCCGCCGAACTGGCGGTGGAGCATCGGCCGGTGATCGAGCAGGACCCCGAGAAGGCGCTGATCGCAGCGCGCGGCCCCGTCGACCTAGCGATCGTCAACGCCGCGGCCAAGGGTTTCGACGGCCTCCGCTTCGCCGCCCAGGTCCGTTCCGACGAGGCCACCCGCAACCTGCCGCTGCTGGCGGTGGTGGACTTCGACCAGCGGCCGCGGCTGATCAAGGCGCTGGAGATCGGCGTCAACGACCTGCTGGCGCGCCCCGTGGACCCGGGCGAGCTCTCCGCGCGCGCCCGCACCCAGATCCGGCGCAAGCGCTACACCGACTATCTGCGCAGCAACCTCGACCAGTCGCTGGAGCTGGCGGTCACCGACCAGCTGACCGGGCTGCACAACCGGCGCTACATGGCCGGACGGCTGAAGGCGCTCGTGGAACGGGCAGGAAGGGGCGGCGAGCCGGTCTCGGTGCTGGCCCTCGACATCGACCATTTCAAGAAGATCAACGACGGCTTCGGCCACGACGCCGGCGACGAGGTGCTGCAGGAATTCGCCGTGCGGCTGGCCTCCAATGTGCGCGCCAACGACATCCCCGTGCGCCAGGGCGGCGAGGAGTTCCTGGTGGTGATGCCGGACACGCCAATCGAGGACGCCCTGCGCATCGCCGAGCGCATCCGCCTGCACGTGGCGGGTGCGCCCTTCCGAATCCTCGGCGGGGACGAGCAGCTGACGGTCACCATTTCCATTGGCGTGGCGACCAGCCGCCCCGGCGAGCTGCAGCCCGACGGGCTGCTGAAACGCGCCGACGCGGCCATGTATCAGGCCAAGCAGGCCGGCCGGAACCGCGTCATCGCCCGGGCGGCTTAGATACTTTTCCCCCCTTCATGGGGCCACCGGATTCACACGTCTGCGCCGAACGCCCCCTCCGTCTCCCGCCGCGCGGTGGAGGATCTGCGCGAGCTGTCCTCCGCATGAAGGGGAGGGCGGGCGGGAAGCTCAAGAACAAATGAAAACGCCCGGCGTTCGGGCCGGGCGTTCGTCAGCGCGGTCAATGGCGCCACGCGCCCTACTTGATCTTGCCTTCCTTGAACTCGACGTGCTTGCGCGCGATCGGGTCGTACTTCTTCATGACCAGCTTGTCGGTCTTGGTGCGGGCGTTCTTCTTGGTCACGTAGAAGTAGCCGGTGTCCGCCGTCGAGTTCAGGCGGATCTTGATGGAGGCGGGCTTCGCCATGGGTGGTCCTCGGGCGGGCCGAGCGGACGCGCCGCCGGCGGGAGTTCGAAAGAGGCGCGGAAAATACGAATCCGCGCGCTGAAGTCAATGCCGGGTTAGAGATGCGCCCAGCGGCCCACCGACGCCCCGCGTTCGAAGAAGGGCCGGGGGCGGGTGGGATCGGCGAGGCGGGCCTCGACCTCCGCCAGCACGGCGCGGGTGACGCTGGGCAATTGCAGCGCGCGGGCCTCGTCGAAGACGAACCATGAGATCTCTTCGAGCTCTCCGCAGTCCGGGCGGCGCTTCAGGCTCAGCAGGCGCCCGGCGTCGGCCGTCAGGAACCAGGCGTCGAAACGCTTGCCGATCTGCGGCGGGGTGATGGCGCGGGCGACCAGGTCGAGCGCCGCCAGGTCCGGAAGCGCGCCCTCGGCCAGGAAGTCGCGCCAGGGGCCGGCGGCGGGGCGCGGCGGGGCGGATTTCGCTAGCAGCAGGCCCGCCTCCTCGAAGCACTCGCGCACCGCCGCCATCGCCAAGGCCCGTCCGCGGCGGGGCTTCAGGTGGGCGTCGAACATCGCCTGGACCGGCGGCGCGAGCTCGCTCGCGGCGGGGGGATAGTAGTCGGCGCGGTCGACCCGGCCGCCCGGGAACACCCAGCGCTCGGGCATGAAGCTGTGGCCGCTGTGGCGGCGGCCCATCAGCACTCGCGGCTTCGGGCCGTCGTGGCGCAGCAGGATCAGGGTGGCGGCGCGCTTCGGACGCACCGCGCGCTGGCCGGGGATCCGGGCCGGGCCCTCCGGCTTCCACCTGCGGGGGAGTGTCTCGGACATCGAGGCGCCTTGTATGGGGCCGGGCGCCCGGCGGGAAGGGGCGTCGTTCAGCGTCCCCGCCGCTTGCCCCCCATCTTCGGCTTGCGGCCCGTGCGGATACCGGCCGGCCGGCCGGGCTTGTTCGGCCGCCGGTCGCCGCGTTCGCGCATGCCCAGCCTCGGGCGCGGAGCCCTGGCGTCGGGCGGCGCCGGCTCGCTGAGCATCTCGAACAGCAGGCCTCCGGTCACCGGCGTGGCCTCGGTGAGCCTGACCTGCACGCTCATGCCCAGCGGCCAGCGCGCGCCGGAACGCTCGCCCACCAGGGCGTGCGCCCGGTCGTCGTGGATGAAGTACTCTCCGCCCAGCGTCGAGACCGGCACGAGGCCGTCGGCCCCGGTCTCCGCGAGCCGCACGAACAGGCCGAAGCGGGTGACCCCGGTGATCTTGCCGGCGAACTCCGCGCCCACGTGGTCGGCCAGGAAGGCGGCGATGTAGCGGTCCATGGCGTCGCGCTCCGCGGCCATGGCGCGGCGCTCGGCGAAGGTGATCTTCTCGGCCGTGTCCTTGATCTGGGCGAGGTCGCGGTCGGTGAGGCCGTCCTCGCCCAGCCCCAGCGCACGGATCAGCGCCCGGTGCACGATCAGGTCGGCGTAGCGGCGGATCGGCGAGGTGAAGTGGGCGTAGCGGGCGAGGTTCAGGCCGAAGTGGCCGATGTTCTCGGCTGAATAATGCGCCTGCATCTGGGTGCGCAGCACCACCTCGTTGACGATCTCGGCGTGCGGCGTCTCGCGGGTCAGCGCCAGCAGGCGGTTGAAGCGGTCGGTGCGCGCCGCTTCGCCCTTGGACCAGTTGATCTCCAGCGTCTCCAGGAAGTCGCTCAACGCCTGCAGCTTCTCCGGCGAGGGGGCGTCATGCACCCGGTAGATCAGCGGCGAGCGCTTCGCCTCCAGGGTCTCGGCGGCGCAGACATTGGCCTGGATCATCATCTCCTCGATCAGCCGGTGCGCTTCGAGGGATTCCCGCGGCAGGACCGAGTCGATGCGGCCCATCTCGTCGATGTGCACCTTGCGCTCGAGGCTCTCGATGCCGAGCGGCGAGCGGACGTCGCGGCCTTTCTTCAGCACCGCATGGGCGGCCCAGAGCGGCTTCAGGATGCTCTCCAGGATCGGCCCGGTCTGCTCGTCGGGACGGCCGTCGACGGCCGCCTGGGCCTGCTCGTAGGCGAGCTTGGCGGCCGAGCGCATCAGGCCGCGCACGAAGCGGTGCGAGCGCTTGCGCCCGTCCGCGCCGAACACCATCCGCACCGCCAGGCAGGCGCGGTTCTCGCCCTGGCGCAGGGAGCAGAGGCCGTTGGACAGCCGCTCCGGCAGCATCGGCTCGACCCGGTCGGGGAAGTAGACGCTGTTGCCCTTCTCGCGCGCTTCGCCATCGAGCGCCGAACCCGACCGGACGTAGGCCGCCACATCGGCGATGGCCACCCAGACGATCCAGCCGCCCGGGTTGCCCGCGTCCGCGTCCGGCTCGGCGAAGACGGCGTCGTCGTGGTCGCGGGCGTCGGCCGGGTCGATGGTGACGAACGGGACGGCGCGCAGATCCTCGCGGCCGGCGAGGGTCGGCGGCTCGGCGGCTTCGGCCTCGCTTTCCGCAGCCTGGCTGAAGCCGGTGGGGATGCCATGGGCGTGGATGGCGATCAGCGAGGCGGCGCGCGGATCGTCCTCGCGGCCCACCACCTCCAGCACCTTGCCGCGGTGAGGGCCGTAGCGCCGCTCGGCCGGGCCCACCTGGGCGACGACGAGATCGCCGTCGCGCAACTCGCCGGCCTCGTGCTCGGAAAGCAGCAGGCTGTCCTTGGAGCGGCGATCCACGGGCTCGACGCGGATCTCGCGCCGGGCCTTGCGCACCACCCCCAGCACCCGGTGCGCGCTCTGGCCGAGGCGTTTGATCAGCCGGGCCTCGACCTCGCCGCTCTCCAGGCGCACGAAGCGCACCAGCAGCCGGTCGCCGAGGCCGGGCGCGGGGCCCTTCTCGGCCGAGCGCTCCGGCGCCAGGGGGACGAGCGGCGCGTCCTCGCCCTTGGCCAGCTTGACCAGCAGGTCGCCGTCGGCATCGCGCTCGGCGACGTCGACCACGCCGACTTCCGGCAGGGCCCCGGCCTCGGCGAAGCCCTTGCGGCCGCGGCGGCCCAGCGCGCCTTCGGCTTCCAGATCCTTGAGCAGTTCGCGCAACGCCCGGCGATCGGCGCCCTTGATCCCGAAGGCGCGGGCGATCGCGGCGCGGTCGGCCTCGCCCGTCTCGCGCAGGTAGTTCAGCAGGGTCTGGCGGTCGGGCACGCCCTGGACCGGGCGCGAGGGCTTGGGCGAACGGGGTCTGGCCATCGGAGGTGATTAGCAGGTTTGTGCGCTCGGGCCGACCACGGGTTCGCCGACGGGCCATGACGGAAGCGCGCTACTCCTCCTCGTCTTCCTCGCGGAACGTGCCCATCAGTGTGAGCCCTTCTATGGTCGTGGCGCCCTTGTGCTTCACCACGGTGCGCACCGCGCCGGCGCCGGTCTCCTCGATCGCCTTGGCCAGGCGATCGGAGTGGGTGACGAGCCAGACCTGGGTGCGTTCGGCGGCGCGCACGACCATCTCGGCCAGCGGCTCCATCAGGTCGGGGTGCAGGCTGGACTCCGGCTCATTCAGGGCGATGAACGGCGGCAGGCGGTAGGCCATCAGCGCACCGGCGAGCCCCAGGAACCGCAGGGTTCCGTCGGAGAGCTCGCCCGGCTCGAACTCCCGATAGGGGAATTCCGGGAAGCTCATCGAGAACTGCGAGGTGCGCCCGGACTGGGGGATGTTCAGCCGCGCGCCCGGAAAGGCGCGGTCGATCATGGCGTCCAGCTCGACAGTGTCCTGCCGGATGTGAGCGAGGGTGGCGAAGACCGCCGCCAGGTTCGAGCCGTCGGAGGCGAGCGTCGGCGCCGGGACCCCGACGCAGGGTTTGCGCAGCGGCGAGTCCGAGTCCGTGCGCAGGCCATGGTAGAAACGCCACTCCAGCAGGGTGCGCCGGACGAGGTCCAGGTCCGGATAGCGAGACGGATCTTCCAGCCGGCCGAGCGCGGTCTCGGACTCCAGCAGGTCGATGTCGATATCGACCGGCCGTCCCTCTTCGTTTCGCGCCATGACCCGCGGGCCTTCGCGCTCCATCAGCCGCACAGGGCGGCGGCCGCCGAAGTAGGTCAGGGATTCGGATTTGATCTCCGGCGCGGAGGGGAAGGGCGGCGGCGGAATGCCGCCGCCTGGCGGCTTTCCGACCTCGACTTCGTAGCGGAAGGCGGCCTCCAGGCGGTTCTCCTGCGAGAAGCTCGCCGCAAGCCTGATCCGCTGCGGCTTGGCGCCCCGCGGCCCCGCCCACAGCGCGAGACCCAGCCCCTCATGCGCCAGGTCCTCGCCGAGCGTGTTCGCGGCGGCCGCGCGTAGCAGCTCCAGCCCGCGGTAGAGGTTCGACTTGCCCACCCCGTTCGCGCCCACGAAGACGTCGAGGCGCGACATCGGATAGTGGATCCGCTGCAAGGAGCGGTAGCCTGCCGCCGAGAATTCGCAAATCGGTAGCGTCACGGCTGACGCATAGCATGAGAACAAACGGGAAACAACGCCATCTGAACATGGCTCCTCTCCCGCCGCTGGCGGGAGAGGAACGGGAACGCGCAGCGGTCGCGCTCAGCCGCCCGCGGCCTTCTTCGCCGGAGCCTTCCGGGCCGCCGTCTTCTTCGTGGAGGTCTTCTTTGCCGGGGCCATCTTCTTCGGCGCGCCCTCGGCCTTCGGCGCGCGAGCCGGCTTCTTCTTGCCGCCGCCCTTGGCCTCGCGCTCGGCCAACATCGCCACCGCCCGTTCCAGGGTCAGCGCCTGAGGGTCCGAGCCGCGCGGGACGTTGGCGTTGGTCGAGCCGTGCTTGATGTAGGGGCCATAGCGCCCGGAGAGCACGCGCACCGGCTGGCCATCGCCCGGGTGAGCGCCCAGTTCCTTCAGCGCCTGGGCTTCGCCCCTCCGGCCCGGGCCGCCGGCGCGCTTTTCGGCGATCAGCGAGACGGCGCGGTTGAGGCCGACCTCGAACACCTCGTCGACGGACGGCAGGTTGGCATAGGTGCCGTTGTGCTGGACGAAGGGGCCGTAGCGGCCGATCCCGGCCAGGATCGGCGCCCCGTCCTCCGGGTGCGCGCCCACCTCGCGGGGCAGCCGGAGCAGGCGCAAGGCCTTTTCCAGGTCCATGTCCGGCGCCGACCAGCCCTTGGGCAGGCTTGAGCGCTTGGGCTTGTCGCCCTCGCCGAGCTGGACGTAGGGGCCGAAGCGGCCGGCCTTGAGCCAGACGCTCTGGCCGGTCTCGGGATCGGTCCCGAGTTCGCGATCGCCGTTCTCGCCGCCCGCCTCCTCGCCCTCGGCCTGGCCGATCGGGCGCGTGTAGCGGCACTCCGGATAGTTGGAGCAGCCGACGAAGGGACCAAAGCGACTGGTCTTCAGCCCTAGCCGGCCCGTGCCGCAGGTGGGGCAGACCCGCGGGTCCGAGCCGTCGGGCTTGGGCGGATAGAGGAAGGGGGCCAGCGCCCCGTCGAGCGCGTCCAGCACCTCGCGGGTGCGAAGCCCGCCGATTTCCTCGGTCTTGGCGTGGAAGTCCTTCCAGAAGTCCCGCAGCAGAACCTTCCAGTCGAGCTCGCCGGCGGAGACGAGGTCGAGCTTCTCCTCCAGCTCGGCGGTGAAGTCGTACTCGACGTAGCGGCGGAAGAAGGCCTCCAGGAAGACCGTCACCAGCCGGCCCTTGTCCTCCGGCACGAAGCGGTTCTTCTCCATCCGCACATAGGCGCGGTCGCGCAGCACCGAGAGGACCGAGGCATAGGTGGAGGGCCGGCCGATGCCCAGCTCCTCCATCTTCTTCACCAGGCTGGCTTCGGAATAGCGCGGCGGCGGCTCGGTGAAGTGCTGGTCGGCGCGGGCGGCGGCGATGCGGGCTTCGGCGCCCTCGCGCACCTGCGGCAGGCGGCCGCCCTCCTCGTCATCCGCATCGTCCCGGCCTTCCTCGTAGACGGCGAGATAGCCGTCGAACAGCACCACCTGGCCGGTGGCGCGCAGGCCGGTCCTTCCGTCGGCGCTCTCCAGGTCGATGGTGGTGCGCTCGACGCGGGCGGACTCCATCTGCGAGGCGATCATCCGCTTCCAGACCAGCTCGTAGAGCCGGCCGAGATCTCCCTCCAGGCGCAGCTTGCCGGGGTTCCGCGCCAGGCTGGTCGGGCGGATCGCCTCGTGCGCCTCCTGAGCGTTCTTCGCCTTGGTCGAATAGATCCTGGCCTTCTCGGGCACGTACTCGCGGCCGAACAGCCCGCCGATGACCAATCGGGCCTCGTCGAGGGCTTCCGGCGCGGTCTGCACCCCGTCGGTCCGCATGTAGGTGATCAGGCCCACCGTCTCGCCGCCGATGTCGACGCCCTCGTAGAGCTTCTGGGCGGCCTGCATGGTGCGCTGGGCGTTGAAGCCGAGCTTGCGGGCGGCCTCTTGTTGCAGGGTCGAGGTGGTGAAGGGCGGGGGCGGGGAGCGCTTGCCCGGCCGTTTCTCGACGGCGGCGACCTTGAAGCTGGCGGCCTTCACCGCGTCGCGCGCAGCGAAGGCGGCGGCTTCGTTCGCCAGGTCGAACTTGGAAAGCCGCTTGCCCTCGTGCTTCACCAGGCGGGCCAGGAACGGGTCCGAGCCGTTCGAGGTCACGTCCGCCTCGACCGTCCAGTACTCCTGGGTCTTGAACCGCTCGATCTCCAGCTCGCGGTCGACGACCAGGCGCAGGGCCACCGACTGCACCCGGCCGGCCGAGCGCGAGCCCGGCAGCTTGCGCCACAGCACCGGCGAGAGGGTGAAGCCCACCAGGTAGTCCAGCGCGCGGCGGGCGAGGTAGGCCTCCACCAGCTCCATATCGATGTCGCGCGGATTGGCCATCGCCTCGGTCACGGCGGACTTGGTGATGGCGTTGAAGACCACGCGCTGCACCTTGGCGTCCTTCAGCGCGCGCTTCTTCTGCAGCACCTCCAGGACGTGCCAGGAGATGGCCTCGCCCTCACGGTCGGGGTCGGTGGCGAGGATCACCTTGTCAGCCCCCTTGGCGGCCTCGGCGATGGCGGCGAGCTGCTTGGCGCCGCGGCCGTCGACCTCCCAGGACATGGCGAAGTCCTCGTCCGGGCGCACGGAGCCGTCCTTGGCCGGCAGGTCGCGCACATGGCCGTAGGAGGCCAGGACCTTGTAGTCCGAGCCCAGGTACTTGTTGATGGTCTTGGCCTTGGCCGGGCTCTCGACGACGACGACGTTCATCTAGCTACTGGCGTTCCCCGGGGCGGCGCGCCGGGACCCCCTTGGTGTGAAGTGGCCGGGAAGGTGGGGGCGCGCGCTCCCCCCTGTCAACGGTGCTCGCGAGCGCAGAGCGGCGAGCCCTCGGCGGAGCCCCTGTAAGGGGCTCATCCGCAAACGACCATTCCGCCGGGCAGAAGCTCGGCGCGGCCGGCGAGCGCGAGCTCGACCAGGGCGGCGAACACCGCCGGCGCCGGGGCCGCGGCGGCGCGCACGATCTCGTCGCGGGAGACGGGCGTGGGCGAGAGCAGGGCGGCGACGCGCGCCACCAGGCCGGGATCCGGGGTGGTGGGCGGGATCGGCCCTGCGCTGCGCTCCGGCTCGCGGAAGGCGCGCAGGCCCTCCAGCACGCGCAGCACGTCCTCGGCGCCTTCGCAGATCGCCGCCCCCTGGCGCAGCAGGTCGTTGGTCCCCCGGGCGCGGGGATCGAGCGGCGAGCCAGGCACCGCCAGCACTTCCCGCCCCTGCTCGGCGGCGAGGCGGGCGGTGATCAGCGAGCCCGAGCGCAGCTCGGCCTCGACCACGACCACGGCGCGCGACAGGCCGGAGATGATGCGGTTGCGGCGCGGGAAGTCGCGGGCGGTGGCGCCGCGGCCGGGCGGGCTCTCCGAGACGACGCAGCCAGTCTCGACGATCCGCCCATAGAGGTCCCGGTGGTCCGGCGGATAGACGTCGTCCACTCCGCCGCCCAGCACCGCCACGGTGCCCGTCGGCAGCGCGCCCTCGTGCGCGGCCCCGTCGACGCCCCGCGCCATGCCGGAGACGACGACCAGATCGGCCTGGCCGAGCTCCGCGGCCAGGCCGCGCGCGAATCGCTGGCCGGCCGCCGAGGCGACCCGCGCGCCCACCACTGCGACCGCCGACTTGCGCAGCAGCTCCAGGCGGCCGCGCACCCAGAGCACCGGGGGCGGCGGATCGAGCGCCGCCAGCGCCCAGGGATAGTCCGCCTCGCACGAGCAGATCAGCCGTGCGCCGAGCGCCTCGCCCGCCGCCAGCTCCTGCTCGACGTCGGCAGGACGGGGGATTCGCAGGGCCTGCGTTCGTCCCCCGCGCCGCGCGAGCTCGGGGATGGCCTGCAGCGCCTCGGCGGCCGAGCCGTAGCGGTCGACGAGCTGGTCGAAGGCCACCGGGCCGACGTTCTCGGTGCGGGCCAGCGCCAGCCATTCGAGGCGTTCGCGGTCGGAGAGCTTGCGGGTCACGCCGCCTTCTTCGCCCCGATCCGCGGCTCTTCGCCCTTGAGCAGGCGGCGGATGTTGGGGGCGTGACGGAGGTAGATCAGCACCGCCATGAAAGCGGCGAGGGCGGCGATCACGGGCCGCCCCAGCAGCAGGGCGTAGACAGGCGCCAGCAGGGCGGCGCTGAGCGCGCCCAGGGAGGAGATGCGGAACAGGAAGGCCACCGCGATCCAGGTCGCCCCCGCCGCGATCCCGACCGGCCAGGCCGCAGCCAGCAAGGTCCCGAAGAAGGTCGCCACCCCCTTGCCGCCCTTGAAGCCCAGCCAGACCGGGAACAGGTGGCCAAGGAAGGCCGAGCCGCCGGCCAGCGAGGTCGCCAGCGCCTGGGTCGCCAGGTCCGCGTTGCGGGTGAGCAGCCAGGCGACCAGCACCGCGAGCGCGCCCTTGCCGCCATCCCCCAGCAGGGTCAGCGCCGCCAGTCCCTTGCGCCCGCTGCGCAGGATGTTGGTCGCCCCGATGTTGCCCGAGCCGATCGCCCGCGGATCGCCGGCGCCGGCCGCGCGCATGACGATCACGCCGAACGGGATCGAGCCCAGCAGGTAGCCGCCCGCGACGGCGACGGCGATCTGCAGCGGCGTCAGCATGCCCTGGTGTTCCCCTTAGGTTCTCGTCTGTCTAGCGCATGGAAGCTGCGCCGTCACGTCCTCACCTCCGCGCGTCGCGGCCGGCTCCGGAATCTTTGGTCACCCCGCCCGGAACACCGTCCGCCCGTCCACCAGGGTCTGCAGCACCTTGCCCTGCAGCCGGCGGCCGTCGAAGGGCGAATTCTTGGACTTGGAGATCAGTTTGTCGGCGTCGATGACCAGCGGGGCGGCGAGGTCGCAGAGCACCAGGTCGGCCGGCGAGCCCTTGGCCAGCCGCCCGGCGGGCAGGCCCAGAAGGTCGGCCGGCGCGCAGGTGACCGTGCGGATCAGGTCCAGCAGCGGGATGCGGCCTTCGTGGTGGAAGGCGAGCAGGGCGGGCAGCAGCGTCTGCAGGCCCACGGCCCCGGGCGCGGCCTCGTCATAGGGCAGGCGCTTGTCCTCGGCGGGTGCGGGCGCGTGCGCCGAGACGACCACCGCGATCTCGCCGGCGGCCACGGCCTCGATCACCGCCTGGCGATCGTCCTCCGAGCGCAGCGGCGGGTCGAGCTTGCAGAAGGTTCGGTAGTCGCCGATGTCGATCTCGTTGAACGACAGGTGGTTGATCGAGGTGGTGGCGACCACCGGCAGCCCCTTGGCCCTGGCCCGGCGGAAGCTTTCCAGGGCGGCGGCCGTGGTGATCTGGTCGACGATCAGCCGCGCGCCGGTGACCTCGACCAGCGCCAGGTCGCGCTCCAGCATGATCTTCTCGGCTGCCGCGGGGACGCTGGGCAGGCCCATGCGGGCGGCGAACTCGCCCGAGGTGGCCGCCGCGCCGGCCGAGAGCCACGGATCCGCCGGGCGGTGCGCCACCGGCACGCCGAAGGCCTTGGCGTAGCTGAGCACGCGCTGGAGGACCTTGGAGTTGGCGATCGGCCGGTCGGCGTCGGTGACATAGACGCAGCCCGCCTCGCGCATCAGGCCGATCTCGGCCATCCGCTCGCCCGCGGCGCCCTTGGTGGCCGCGCCGGCCGGATAGACGTGCACCAGCTCGATGTCGCGCGCCCGGCGCATCACGAAGTCGACCACGGCCGGGTCGTCCGCGACCGGGTGGGTGTCGGGCTGGACGACGATGGAGGTGACGCCGCCGGCGGCCGCCGCCAGGCCGGCGGACTTCAGCGTCTCCTTCGGCTCGGCGCCCGGCTCGCCGGTCTTGACGCGGATGTCGACCAGGCCCGGCAGCAGCGCCTTGCCCTGGGCGTCGATCACCTCAAGGTCGGGCGAGAGCGCGCCGGGAGCGGCGCCCTTCACCACGTCGGCGATCACGCCCTCGGCGACGATCAGCGCGCCCGGGCCGTCATAGCCGCTGGCGGGGTCCAGCAGGCGAGCATTGACGAAGGCGATGGGACGCGTCGGCATCAGTGGTTGTCCAGGCGGGCGGCGAGCGTCGCCAGCACCGCCATGCGCACGGCCACGCCCATCTCGACCTGGTCCTGGATCAGGCTGACCGAGAGGTCGTCGGCCACCTCGGAGTCGATCTCGACGCCACGGTTCATCGGGCCGGGGTGCATGACCCGCACGTGCGGGGCGGCGTGAGCCAGCTTTTCGCGGTCCAGGCCGTAGAAGCGGAAGTACTCGCGCTGGGACGGCGCCATCACCCCGTCCATGCGCTCCAGCTGCAGCCTCAGCATCATCACCACGTCGCAGCCGGCGATGCCCGCGCGCATGTCGTGGAACACCTCTACGCCCCAGCGCTCGGCCTGGGCCGGCATCAGGGTGGGCGGGCCGACCAGCCGCACGTGAGCGCCCAGCATCTGCAGCAGGCCCACGTTGGAGCGCGCCACCCGGCTGTGCAGCACGTCGCCGCAGATCGCCACCCTGAGGCCGGCGATATAGCCGAAGGCGCGGCGCATGGAGAGGGCGTCGAGCAGGGCCTGGGTCGGGTGCTCGTGCTGGCCGTCGCCGGCGTTGATCACCGAGCAGGTGACCTTCTGCGAGAGCAAGCTGGCCGCGCCCGAGGAGGCGTGGCGCACCACCAGCAGGTCCGGCTGCATGGCGTTCAGCGTCACCGCCGTGTCGATCAGGGTCTCGCCCTTGGAGATCGAGGAGGCGCGTGGGCTCATGTTGACCACGTCCGCGCCCAGCCGCTTGCCGGCGATCTCGAACGAGCTCTGGGTGCGGGTGGAGTTCTCGAAGAACAGGTTCATCAGGGTGCGGCCCCTGAGGAGGTCGAGCTTCTTCGCGGTCTGGCGGTTCAGCGAGACGAAGCCGTCGGCGAGGTCCAGCAGGTTCGCCACCTCGACCTCGTTGAGATCGAGAACGGACAGGAAGTGGCGTTTGGGAAACGGGAAGGTCCGGCCAAGGACCTCGTTCAGACCGGGCGCCGGGGTGCTCATCAAAGCGCCCTCTTAGGCGGCTTCGGCGCGGGGCTCAACCCGCATGAAAGGGAAAGGGGGGAACCACGGAATGCACGGAAGACACCGAATCCAACGTGGGGCGCTGCTATTGGCGCGCCGCGCCGATCAGACCTTCGAGAGCCGATTTTCTCCGTGTCTTGGGTGTTTTCCGTGGTTCCAGTCTACAGCGACCGCATCCGCTCCAGCGCGCCCTGCAGGATCCAGGCGGCGGCGGCCTTGTCGACCACCTCGGCCCGGCGGGCGCGGGTCATGTCCATCTCGTCGATCAGCATGCGGTTGACCGCCATGGTCGACATCCGCTCGTCCCAGAAGGCGATCGGCAGGTCGCGCAGCCGCAGGAGGTTGCGCGCGAAGGCGCGGTTGGACTGGCAGCGCGGGCCCTCGCTCCCGTCCATGTTGACCGGCAGGCCGATGACGACGCCCGCGGCCCCGCGACCCTGCATCAATGAAAACAGGCGGTTCGCGTCCTCGGTGAACTTGGTCTTGCGGATCGTCTCCAGCGGGCTCGCCACCGTGCGCGTGGCGTCGGAGACGGCGACGCCGATGGTCCTTTCGCCGAGGTCGAGGCCCACAATCGGCGCATGGACGGGCAGTGCGGCGGGCAGGTCGGCGATGTTGAGGATGGACATGGGGGCCTCTTAGCATGCCTGTGCGTCCTGTATTCGCATCCGCTTGGGCCCGAGCGCCGTATCGGCTCTATGATCGCGGGCGTGGAACCCGGACTCGTGCGCAAACCGGACTGGTGCGCAAACCGGGCTGGCTGAAGGGGGAGGACGATGACCGACACCAACGCAGCGTGGCCGCGCAAGTCGCGCGACATGCGCAACCACCACATGGACTCCTCCATCTGGGATCGCTTCGCCTTCCGCGACGACGACGTGATCGTCGCGACATACGGCAAGGCGGGGACCACCTGGATCCAGCACATCGTCGGCCAATTGATCTTCCAGGGCGACCCCGCGGTGAAGATCGCCGAGATCTCGCCCTGGCTGGATCTCAGGATCATGCCGCCCGACATCCTGGACCGGCTGGAGGCGCAGGCGCACCGGCGCATCCTGAAAACGCACCTGCCGCTGGATGCGCTGACCTTCTCGCCCAAGGCGAAATACATCTACATCGGCCGTGACGGTCGCGACGTGGTCTGGAGCCTCTACAACCACCACGCCAGCGCCAATCGGCTCTGGTACGAGGCGCTCAACGACACGCCGGGCCGGGTCGGACCGCCGATCGAAAAGCCCGATCCGGACATCCGCCGCTACTTCCTGACCTGGCTGGACCGGGACGGTGCGCCATTCTGGCCGTTCTGGGAGAACATCGCCGGCTGGTGGGCTGCGCGGGGGTTGCCCAACCTCCTGCTGCTGCATTTCAACGACCTGAAGCGCGATCTCGAGGGGCAGATGCGCCGCATCGCCGGCTTCCTCGGCTGCGACATTCCCGAGGACCGCTGGCCGACGGTCCTCGAGCACTGCACCTTCGCCTGGATGAAGGCGCACGCAGCGAACGTCGCCCCCCTCGGCGGGGCGATTTTCGAGGGTGGGGCCGAGCGCTTCGTCAACAAGGGCGTGAACGGCCGCTGGCGAGACGTGCTGACGCCCGAGGACGTGGCCGCCTACGAGCACCGCGCCCTGGCCGAACTCGGGCCGGAGTGCGCCCGCTGGCTGGCGGAAGGCGCCGGGGCGACGGCGGAAGCCGCTTAGGCGCTGACCGCACCTTCCCACGACCGCTTGCAATTTCCGCCCGCCCGCGGCTAACCCACGCGCTCAACGTTACGGAGAGGATGGCATGTCCATCGATGCGGCGACCGTTCGCAAGGTCGCCCGGCTCGCGCGGATCGCCGAGGCGGAGGAGCGGCTGGAGCCGCTGGCCCAGGAGCTGTCCGGGATCCTGAACTGGATCGAGCAGCTGAACGAGATCGATACCGAGGGCGTGGAGCCGATGACCTCGGCGGTGAAGACCCCGCTGCCGATGCGCGAGGACGTGGTCACCGACGGCGGCGACCCCGCAAGGGTGCTGGCCAATGCGCCGAAGACGGCGAACGGCTTCTTCGTCGTGCCGAAGGTGGTGGAATAGATGTCCGAGCTGACCTCGCTCACGCTGAAGGCGGCGCTGGACGGCCTCGCAGCCAAGCGCTTCTCGTCCGCCGAGCTGACGAAGGCGCACATCGAGGCGGTCGAGGCCGCGCGCGCGCTCAACGCCTTCGTCGCCGAGACGCCGGAGAAGGCGATCGAGATGGCGCATGCGTCCGACGCCCGCTGGGCTCGCCACGAGGCGGGGCCGCTGGAAGGGATCCCGCTCGGGATCAAGGACCTCTTCTGCACCGAGGGCGTCTCCTCGACCGCGGCCTCGAAGATCCTGAACGGCTTTCGCCCCACCTATGAGTCCACGGTCACCGCCAATCTCTGGCGCGACGGGGCGGTGATGCTGGGCAAGCTGAACATGGACGAGTTCGCCATGGGCTCGTCCAACGAGACCTCGGCCTA
>CBJNAS010000018.1:0-20935 GCA_966434565.1 uncultured Phenylobacterium sp. | reverse complement strand
CCGGAATCCAGCGTGTCCTGCAGCTTGCCGACGAAGGTCAGGTGGGAGTTCAGCGACTTGGAGCCCGTGCCCAGCTTGGAGAGCGCGCTGGAGACCTGGGTGATGGCGACGTCGACGGTGGCGATCATGTTGTAGGCCAGGGTCTGGGTGCCGATCGAGGCGGTGGCGCCGATCGAATTGCCGGTCGAAGAATCGGTCAGCGCCGCCGAGCCCAGCGAGAGGTCCTGGGCCGCCACGGTGATCACCTGCGTGCCGTCGGCGTTGGCCAGCGCCATGATCGTCGTGCCGCTCGCCTTGACCATGTTCGCGCCGTTGAAGTCGGCGTTGACGACCACCTTGGCGATCTGGTCGCGCAGCGACTTGAAGTCGTCGTTCAGCGCCACCCGGCTGTTGGTGTCGAGGGTGGTGTCGGAGGCGGCCAGCGCCTTCTGCTTCATCTGCAGCAGCAGGTCGGAGATCGACTCGCCCGCCGAGATCGCTACGTCGACGGTCGACGACGACCGCTGCAGCGAGTCCTTGACCGCGTTCAGCGACTGGGACGTGGCCCGCTGGTTCTGGGCGATGGCCCAGATGGCGCCGTTGTCCTTGGCCGAGGCCACCTTCAGCCCGGTGTTGATCCGCGTCTGGGTCGACGCGAGGTCCATCTGGGTGGCGTTGAGGTTCTGGAGCGCCACCATGGCGCCCACGTTCGTGTTCACGCTGTTCAACGGCATGAACCGCACTCCTTCTTTCAAGGTCGCCGGCTGTCATTTTGACGGCCGGGGGCGTTTTGCCCGCCCCACAAGGCGCAATTGCCAGGCCAGACCGGACAGAACCGCGCCACGCCAACTCTAGATCACTGTCTTTATTCGCTTTTCGACGCATTCAACCGAGACGCGCGGCTCAGGATCCGCCGCCACTCGCCTGGCCCGCCGGCAGGATTTGCCCGGCAAGCGATTCCGGCGCGCCCTTTCAGCCGCGCCAGCGGGCCAGGGCGCGGCCGCCGGGCGCACGCGCCCAGCCCTCGGGCCGGGCGCCTGCGGAGGCCCCAGGCGCAGGCGCGAGGCGGATCTCGCGCGTTTCGCCCGGCAGCAGGACAAAGCCGTCGTCGTCGGGTCGGAACGCCGGATCGGCCAGCTGGACAAAGCGCTGCAGACGCTCTGCGCAGAGCCGCAGCCGCCATCCCTTCGCGTCCTCGACGAGCTCGGCCGAAGCCTCGCCGGCCGGCTCCCAGCCCCGCACGCCCGGGGGGATGTAGACCGCCTCGCTCGCCGTCTCCCCGCCCGGCGCACGCAACTGGGCGCTCACCGCGACGTGCGACCGGGGGCCGAATCGATAGGCCCAGGTCAGGTCGAAGAAGCGGCCGCTCAGCTCGAAGGCGCTGCGTTCGACCGCCGAGCGCGGCGGCAGCTCGATCGGCGCCAGCGCCTCGATCAACGGCCCCGGCGTCTCGCCAGGGACGGCGAGAAGCAACCCGCCCCAGAACGGAGCGGGCGTCTCGTTTATTAGGTGCACGGCGAGCCCGTTCACCCCCTCGTCGGTCAGCAGCACCTGGCGGGGCTGCAGCACGCGCCGCAAGGCCCACCAGGCGGCCTTCGGCCGGCCGGCCGCATCGACCAGCCCCCAGCCCGCGCCCAACTGCCCATCCTGCAGCAGCCAGACCAGGCCGCCCCGGCAGGGGGAGCGTGCGCGCCGCCATTCGGCGAAGGTCGCGGCCATCGCCTCCCCCGTCACCGCCCGCGAGAGGTCGAGATAGAGCTCCGGGTGGTCGCGCCGCAGGCCCGCCGCGTCGACGCCGAACAGGTCTGCCAGATAGTGGTCGCGGACGTCCTCGAAGTCCCAGCTGGCGCCGCGGTCGCGCGGCGTGCGCGCCTTCCAGCGCGGATCGTGCAGGGCGGGCGCGCCCGGCGCATCCAGGCTTTCCGCCGCCGGGACGTTGGCGAAGGCCAGGCACTCGGCGGCGAACCGCACCTCGGCCCGGCGCGCATCCTCCAGCGGCCGCCGAAACGCGCCCACGCCGTAGTAGTGGGCCACGCCGCGCCCCGCCTCGAACGGCAGCGCGCCGCCGAAGGGCGTGTTCGGCAGGTAAGGAACGTCGGGCCGGATCCGCGCGCAGACCTCGGGCAGCAGCTCCTCGAACAGCGGCCAGTCGAGCGCGCCGGGAGCGAGGCCCAGCATGGCCGCCTGCTGCATCACCTCGCTGCCGCCGCACAGCACGGCCAGGGCGGGCGAGGCCTCCAGCTCCATGAGCCGGGCCTCGGCCTCGGCTCGCGCCGCCGCGGCGAAGGCGGGATCGGCGACCGGATAGTCGAAGTTGGCGAACATGAAGTCCTGCCAGACCATCAGCCCCAGTTCGTCACAGAGCTCGAACAAGGCAGGACTCTCGTAGACCCCAGCCCCGCTCAGGCGGACCATGTTCATGCCGGCCGCGCAGGCCAGGCTGAGCGGATGTTGATAGTCCTCGCGCGCGCCGCCCAGGCCGATGAGGTCCGGCTGCACCCAGCAGGCGCCGCGGCAGAACACGGGCGTTCCGTTCACCTTGAGGCCGAAGCCCTGCCCATCCGCACCGCGGTCGACCTCGATCCGACGGAACCCGGTCCGGCCGAGGTCGGCTTCGGTCCCGCCGATCCGCAGGCGCACCGGATGCAGCGCGGGCCGCCCGTGGGTGTGCGGGAACCAGGGCTCGGCGCCAGCAACCGGCAGCACGCCGGCGAAGCGGCCGCCGCCCAGCGGCTCGATCCGCGCCTCCGCCCCGCCGCAGCTCAGCACCGGCGCCGCCTCCGTCCCCTCGACCGCGACCTCGGCGGCGAGCCGCGGGCCGTCCGCCTCGAGCGTCGGGCGCAGCGAGACCCGGCCGAGGCGCAGGGGTCCAGGCTCGATCAGCCGGATCGCCCGCCAGGGTCCGACAATGTCGATCCTGGGCTGCCAGCCCGGCATGTGGCCCAGCAGCGTCGTGCGCAGCAGCCGAAGTCCCTGGCCCTCGATCAACTGGGGCCGCCAGCGCGCCCGCGGCCCCTTGGCGGCGGCGAGCACGGGGGCCAGCGCCCGAAAGCAGATCCAGAGCGGGGTCTCGCCGATGGCGGGCAGCTCGACGGTCCGGGGCTGGAACATCGAGCGGGAGGCGAACAGCGGCGTCTCGCCCAGCCAGGCCTCTGCCAAGGTGGCGAGGCCGTCGCAAGCCAGGATGCGCGGCCCCCCGGCCGGCAGGATCGTGCGCCACCAGGCGTCCTTGTCGTGCAGCGGCTCCGGCGCATCGGCCCGCCAGCGGTCGGCCGCCGCCAGGGCCTGGGCCGCCGTGCCCGGCGCGGACGCGGGGATCCAGTCGCGCAGGCGGGCGGCCTCGGCGGGACCTGCGCAGGCGCCCGCCGGGGTCAGCGCCATCTCCCAGGTGTCAAGCCGCCGTTCGACCTGACCGGTCAGCGCGCGCACGCGGGCCATCGTCTTGTCCGCTCAGGCGGCGTGCAAGACCGCGGCCGGGTCGAACAGCCGGTCCCACGCCTGGGCCGCCGGATCGAGCGCCTGGGCGAAGCCGTCGAACCGGCGTCGCGCCACCGCGCGGGCCAGCTGGAACTGCGCCGCCTTGGCAGTCTCGGCGATCATCTCGCAGAGCGCCAGGCGCGGATCGGCCGGGCCGTTCAGCCAGGCGAGCCCCGCGCCCAGGAGATCGAAGTTCGAGCCCAGCATCCGCAGATTGTGGAAGGCGAATTCATGGAACGCCGCCTCGCCCCCGTCCACCAGCGCCGCGGCCTGCGCCGGGGCGACCTGCTGGAAGGCGCGGATCGGGTTCTGCGCCGGCCGGTTCGCCCAATGCCGGGCGTAGAGCTCGCTCGCCGCAGCGCGCAGCTCCGCGGGCGACAGGGGATGCGGATCGAGATTGGTGAACTCCATGTAGGGGCGAAACAGCGTCCCCTCCGGCATGGGCGGACGCAGCGCGCCCTCGAAGTCCTCGCCTTCCAGGGCGCAGTAGCCGGCGTTGTGGAAGTATTCGAGCCGGCGGCCTTCCAGGTCGATGAAGTTCGGCGCGATGGTGGTCTTGCCGTGCTGACGGCGGTAGGCCGCCTGGCCGGTGTCCGGCAGGAAGAAGGGGTCGACCTCCACCAGGCACATGTGGCCGCGCTGCATCTGCCGCAGGATGTGGACCTCGATCGGCTCGTAGACCGAGAGCTCGCGGACCCTGATCCCGAACAGCGCCTGCAACTCGGCGTGCAGGAACTTGCCGAAGGTGAACTGGTCGCCCTCGAAGTCCTGGGTCGCGGTGAAGCCGAGCGCCGCCTCGGGCGTCAGGCCCAAAGCGTGCAGGATCTCGAGCCAGAGGTCGATGGAGCAGTTGGTCTCCGCCCAGCATCGCTCGGGCGCATGCAGCGGATGACACCGGAAGGTCTGCGGCGTGACGGGGAGCAGGCGCACGTCCATCTCGGCTCCGGCGCTATTCCCAGAGGGTCCGCCGCACCGGCTCCGGCCAAGCCTGCGGGTCCAGGCCGTGATGCCGGAACAGGGCCAGCGCCACCCGCTCCAGGCCGAAGCCGACGCAGGCGGTGTGCGCCACGGAGCCGTCGGCCTGCTTCACGCCCCAGGTCTCGCCGAAATGGTTTTGGTGATCGTTGAAGCTGAGGCAGGCGGTGGGCTGGGCGTTGGCGACCGGGATGACCATCTCCAGCTTCAGCCCCTGATCGCGCTGGTTGGCCTTCATCATCTTGCCCGCCCGGCCAAAGAAGGGGTCGTTCGCCGGGATCACCTCGAAAGGCAGCTGGAGGGCCGCGATCATGCGCTCGGCCCGTTCGACCCAGCAGGCGCGGAACACCTGCGTGCGCTCAGCCGAGCCTGCGCGCACGTACTCGCGCATGCGGAACAGCTGCATGCGGGCCGGATCGGCGCTCGGCTCGTGGCGAAAGCAGTAGGACTGCACGTCGAACAGCCGGCCCTGGGGCGGCAGCGGCCCATGCGCCGCCATCATCGGATAGAGGGGGTAGCAGGCGGCCGGCGTGAGCGCGATCTCGGTCGCCTGCTGGTCCGCGGTCCAGTCCTCGCCGGCGTCCAGCTTGGCCAGCAGCTGCAGGTGCTCGTGATCACCGCCGCAGAAGGCGTGCACCGTGCCCGCCGGCTGCGGGAAGCTCTTCATATAGCCGCTGAGCTGCAGCTGGGCGCGGGTCATGGCCGGTGGAAAGCGCAGCACCTCGGCGCGGTCGCCTGCGCCCGTGCGGGTCACCAAGGCCTCGAAGCGGGCGACCACCTCCTCGAAGACGGCGCTGCGGCCATAGAGGCCATCGACCCCGGTGGGGATCAGCAGGCGCGCGGCGATCAGCTGGTCGAGCAGGCTGGTGACGGCGTCCATTTCAGAATCTCCTGCCCGCGGCGGGGCGCTGGACCAGCAGCATCTGGCCGGCGCCGGCGAGGATGCGTTCGTTGCCGATCATCAGCCGCGCCGAATGGATGTCGCGCAGCTGGCGGCCCAGGCCGTAGGGACCGGTGTTCTTGTAGCCGGCAAGGCCGCAGATCATGAGCGCGGAGTCCAGCACCTGCAGCGCCTCACTGGAAACCGCGACCTTCAGCGCGTTCATGGCCAGGGCGAAACCCACCGTCGACGAGACGGACGGCGCCGCGCGCATGGTGTCCCAGCGGGCGAGCCCGTCGCGCAAGGTGGCCTCGATCATCTGCAGGCGGGTGAAGGTCTCCGCGAGCCGGGCGGCGGCGGGCGGCGGGGCCTGGGGCTGCTTGCGCGCCTCGGCGACGACGAAGGCCTGGGCGCGGGCGAGCGCGTCGGCGGCGATTCCGCACCAGACGCTGCCCCACAGCAGGTGCGAGGCGGCGACCATCGACTCCGCGGCGATATCGGCGAACGGCCGGGGCAGGATCTGTTCCAGCGGCGCGCGCGCCTCCAGCCGAAAGCCATGACTGCAGGTGCCGCGCATGCCCAGCGCATCCCAGGTCGAGACGCGCTCCAGCCGATACTGGCCTTTCATCAGTACGCAGAGGACCTGGTCGGAGGACGGCGCCTGCGGATCGCGCCGGGCCGTGGCGAAGATGGCGTCAGCCTCTTCGCCATACGAGATCACCGGGGCGGCCTTGGCCAGGCGGAAAGCCTCGCCCTCCGCCTCCACGGCGCAGAGCGACTGGCGCAGGTCCCCGCCGACGCCCAGTTCGCTGGTGGCCGAGGCGAACAGCAGCTGCTCCTGGGCGTTGCGGCGGATCAGCTCGCGATGCCAGGGGCTCTCCATCCCGCAGTCCAGCAGGTTGAAGAGGCTGATGTGGTGCATGGCGAAGATCATGCCGGCCGAGGCGCAGGCCGCGCCGATCGCCTGGCACATGCCGGCGATCTCGGCCAGGCCGACCCCCTCCCCGCCCAGGTCGGGCGGCGCGGTGAGGCCCAGGAGCCGCGCCTCGCGCATGGCGGCGCAGGCCTCCGCCGGGAAGCGGGCCTCGCGATCCACCGCCTCAGCGTGGACGGCGGCCGCCTCCACCACCGCCTGCACGCGGTCGACGAGGCTGGCGCCGACGATCGCCGCCTCGGGTTTCATGCCGCCAGCGAGCCCGGCGCCAGGCTGGCCACGGCGCGCCGGATGCTGCCAATCGTCCGGAAGGTGGCGCGATTGAGCATTTCCTCCGGAAATTCGATCTCGAAGGTCTCTTCCAGCGCCAGCATCAGCTGGACGGAAGCGAAGGATTTCATCCCGGCGCGATAGAGATCGGCGTCGTCATCGAGCACTGCGCCGCCCGCGAGCCCAGCATGGGCAGCGACCAGGTCTCTAATCTTTTCAATCATTATCCTTCCCCAAGCGCAGCCGTGGAAACACACGAGGCGCGTGCTGCTTTTTTCCAGTCCCGCTTCAACGCGGCTTGAGCGCGGGTCGTTGCAGCGCCTGCGACAAAGTTCGTGCTCGGCCTGCCCGCCGCTGTGGGCGCCAGGTCGTCCGAAGCCGCACCAGCGCGGTTAAGCACGCGGCAACCATGACCCGCCTGGACGTACACCGGGCGCTAAGGCCCCTCGGCTACAACAGGCCGATAAGCCCGAAAAACGGGATGGTGGGGTCTTCGGTCATGCTCAAGGGTCAGTTCGCCTACACGCCGCCGGCCGCCCTGGCGGGCAGCCTTCGCGACTATCGCCGCCCGCACGGCGCCGATCTGCAGGCGCGCGTCGAGGGCTTCTACAAGTGGGAGAACCTGCGCCGCCAGCACGGGCTGTGGCCCTTCTCGCGCGCCCTGGACGAGAGCCCGGCGGCGACCACCGCAGCGCGCGACGACTCCGGCGACCGCTTCCGCGGCGTGAACTTCGCCAGCGCCGACTACCTGGGCCTGGCCTCGCACCCAGCGATCAAGGCCGCCGCCCGCGAGGCGATCGAGGCCTTCGGCGTGCACAGCGCGGGCACCGCCGCCCACTTCGGCGCGACCGCCCAGGCGGCCCTGCTGGAGCGCAGGATCGCCGATTTCCTGGACGCGCCCGAAGCTATCCTCTTCCCCAGCGGCTGGGCGGCCGGCTTCGGCGTCATCAAGGCCCTGGTGCGCTCCAGCGACCACATCGTCATGGACGCCCTGGCCCACGCCTCGCTGCAGGAAGGCGCCGTGGCGGCCACGCGCAACATCTACCTGTTCCGCCACAACCGGGTGGAGGAGTGCCGCCGCTGGCTGTCGAAGATCCGCGCCGCGGATGCGGGCAACGGGATCATGGTGGTGACCGAGAGCCTGTTCTCCTCGGATTCCGAGATCGCCGACGTGCGCGCCCTGCAGGAGATCTGCGAGACCTTCAACGCCACCCTGCTGGTCAACGCCGCCCATGACCTGGGCGCCATGGGCCCCGGCGGACGCGGCGTCATCGGCGAGCAGAACATGCTGGGCCAGGTCGACCTGGTGATGGGCAGCTTCTCCAAGGCCTTCGCCTCGAACGGCGGCTTCGTCGCCTGCCGCAGCCGCGAGGTGAAGGAGTACCTGCGCTTCTTCTCCTCGGCCTGCGCCCACTCCACCGCGCTCTCGCCGCTGCAGACCGCGACCGTGACCAAGGCCTTCGAGCTCGTCGAGAGCCCCGAGGGCGAGGCGCTGCGTGAGCGGCTGGCGCGCAATGTGCAGAGCCTGCGGGCCCTGCTCTGCGAGGCGGGCCTAGAGGTCTATGGCGCGCCCTCGCCTGTGGTCTGCGTGAAGATCGGCGACGAAGGCCTGGCGCGGCTGATCAGCCGCCGTTTGCCGGAGGCCGGCCTGATCGCCAACCTGGTCGAGTTCCCCGCCGCGCCGAAGGACCAGGCCAGGCTGCGCCTGCAGGTCATGGCCGGCCACACCGAAGAGAACATTCGCCATGCCGCCGCGGCGCTGAAGGCCGCCGGCGAGACCGGCCGCGAGGAGCTCGATTGGCTGCAGAGCGAACGCGAGAAACTGCGCGCCCGGGCGTGAGGGCTTCAAAACCGCTTTTCGCGGGAGGAGCGGAAATTAGGTCGTGATCTGAGCCCTCACCGCGCCGCCTTGCGCCGTGAGAGCGCCACGGCCGCGACGCCGGCCAGGGCCACCGCCGCCAGCGCGCCGAAGGTCGCGCGAGAGCTCGGCCGCACCAAAAACCTGTGGAAGCTTTCGCCGTCCGCCCCCCACCAGGCGCCGCTGGGCTTGTGGAAACCGTAGCGCTTGAAGGCCCAGGCCGCCTCGCGGGCGAGGTCGGCGGCTTCCGAGGCGGTGCGCCGGGTGGCCAAGACCTCGACCTGCGGCGGCGTGGTCTGCGGATCATCCGTGAGGCGCCAGGTCTGGCGTGTGACCGTAAAGGCGCGACCAAGCGACGCCTTGTGCGAAAGGCTGTGGCGCGCGTTGAGGAAGCGGTCGAACGAGGCGCTCATTCGGGATAGCTCTTTCGGCGTGCGGCGCTCATAACGCGCGACGCACGCAGCGGACCCGTCGACCCCTCGTTCAGCTGCGTTGGAGTACCCATGAAAGACTTCGTCGATCTACGTGGCGCATCCGGAACCTTCTACCGATTCCGGCTCTGGCCGGAGGGTGGAACCCATCCGCCGATCGCCGGCAACTACATCGTGCTGCGCGATGAGGCGAGCGGCTTGAAGGTGCTGCTGGCGGGAGTGACCAGCGATCTCTCCCAGGCCGCCGCGGAGTGCCGCCGCCAGCTGGCGGGCGAGCCTGACGCCAGGCTCTATACGCGGCTCAACGTGGCCCGCGCCGTGCGCACGGCCGAGCACGAGGACATCGTCGCCGAACACAAGCCGGCGGTGATGAGCACGGGGGAGCGCTGAGGCTGATCAGATCACCGGCTCGGGCGCTGGGGGCGCCGGAGCCGTCGGCGCCGCCGCATCCGGGACCGGCGCTGGCGCATTGGCGGTCGCCGGCGCAGGCGCCGCGAGCGGCGGCGGCGGGCCCGGCGGTATGGACCCGGTGGGCAGGCGATTCATCCCGGCGATCATCACGCTGCGCCACAGTTCGGCGGGCGCGCTGCCGCCGGTGATCCGCCGCATCGGCGTGTTGTCGTCGCGTCCGATCCAGACCACGGTCGTGAGCCCGCCGGTGAAGCCGCAGAACCAGGCGTCGCGATAGTCGGACGTCGTGCCCGTCTTGCCGGCGACGTCGCGCCCGGGAATGGCCGCGCGCACGCCGGTGCCGGAGCTCACCACGGCGTGCAGCATCTGGTTGAGCTCGCCGAGCGGCGGATTGGCGATCGCCTGCGCCGGCGCGTCCGGCCGGCGCTGCCAGACCACCGTCCCGCCGGTGGTGCGGATCCGCTCCAGCCCATAGGCGGCGACGCGCTGGCCGCCGTTGGAGAAGGCGGCGTAGGCCTGGGCCATCTCCAGTGGCGAGACCTGGCTGGTGCCCAGCGCCATGGCGGGGTCGGTGTTGATCGTCGAGACGATCCCCAGCCGGCGCGCCGTGGCCGCGACATTGGGGCGGCCCACCTGGTCGGCGATCTTCGCCGCCACGGTGTTGATCGACTCCGCCACCGCCTGCTGCAGGGTGATCGGGCCGAGATAGCCGTCCTCATAGTTGTGCGGCGACCAGGTTCCGATGGTCACCGGCTCGTCGACGACCTGGGTGTCGGGCGTGAGCCCCGCCTCCATCGCGGTCAGGTAGACGAACGGCTTCCAGGAGGAGCCCGCCTGGCGACGCGCGTCGGCGGCCCGGTCGTAGGGGCTCGCCGCGTAGTCGGTCCCGCCGAGGAAGGCGCGGATTCGCCCCTGCCCGTCCACCGAGACGACGGCGGCCTGGCCGACGCCCTGCTTGGCGTAGCGCGCGACCGTGCTGCGCGCCGCCTCCGTCGCGGCCTGCTCGAGCGGGGCGTCGAGGGTGGTCTCGACCACCAGGTCCTGTTTCGGCTGGCCGACGACCCGGCGGGTCTCGCCGTCCAGCCAGTCGACGAAATACTGCGCGCCCGCGTTGGGCGCCTTGGCCCAGACCTTCGGCGTCTGGGCGAGCGCCTTGACCCGCTGGGCCGGCGTGATCGCCCCGCTTGCGACCATGGCGTCAAGCACCAGGCGGCTGCGCTGGGCCGAGGCCTCGGGGTGGTCGGCGGGGTCGTAGCCGGTCGGCGACTTCGGGATCGAGGCCAGCATGGCCGCCTCGCGGAGGGTCAGCTTGGAGGCCGGCTTGTCGAAGTAGCGCTGCGACGCCGCCTCGATCCCGTAGGCGCCCGAGCCGAAGTAGATGCGGCTGAGATAGAGGGCGAGGATCTGCTGCTTGGAATAGGTGCGCTCCAGCTGCACGGCGTAGAGCAGCTCGTCGGCCTTGCGCTCCAGGGTGCGGTCGGAGCTGAGATAGAGGTTGCGCGCCAGCTGCTGGGTGATCGTCGAGGCGCCCTGGGCCGCGCGGCCCTTGGAGAGGTCGCTGACGATGGCCCGGGCGATGCCCACCGCATCGAAGCCGCTGTGCTCGTAAAAGCGGCGGTCCTCGATCGCGACGAAGGCGGCGGGCACATAGGACGGCAGCCGCGCCAGATCGACCGGCGGGGCGTAGCGCCCGCCCCGCACCCCGATCACCGCGCCTGAGCGATCGACGTAGGTGACCTGCGGCTCGCGCCGAATCGGCGGCAGGTTGGGCAGCTGCGGCGCAGGCAGGCTGAGCGAAAAGGCGGCGAGCGCGGCGGCGATCACGCGACGTATACCTCGACGGGACGGGGTTGCGGGATTGGCGCCCCTTCTGTCGCTTGATCATCGCCGAGCAAAGATAAATCCCTGTAATCCGCCGCACTGGCCAAGGATCGCCCCGCATGCTTCAAGGGCGCTGGCGGCCGCCTTTGCTCGCAACCTTGGCCGAAAACGGGCCGTGGGCCTTGCCGGCCCGCGGCGCGTCGCCGCATGAGGAGAAGGTTTCGATGACCGTCACGCTTGGCCAGCATCTTGCGCAATCCGGCGCGGACCCCAGCCTGGTCGAACTGCTGCGCGCCGTCGCCGTCGGCTGCGAGCGCATCAGCGCGGCCGTGCGCCGGGGCGGCGCCGGCGACGTGCTGGGCGCGCTGGAGAGCGAAAACGTCCAGGGCGAGGTGCAGAAAAAGCTCGACGTGATCTCCAATGAGATCCTGCTGGAGACCTGCGCGCCGGCGTCCGGCCTGGTCGCCATGGCCTCGGAGGAGATGGACGGGATCTACGCGGTGCGGAAGGTGGGACCGAAGGGCGGCTGGTTCCTGCTGTTCGATCCGCTCGACGGCTCCAGCAACATCGACGTCAACGTCTCGATCGGCACGATCTTCTCGGTCCTGCCGGCGCCGGCTGCGGCCGAGCGTGACCCGACCGAAGCCGACTTCCTGCAGAGCGGGCGCAACCAGGCCTGCGCCGGCTACGTGCTCTACGGCCCGCAGACGACCATGGTGCTGACGCTGCGCACGGGCGTGCGCGCCTTCACCCTGGATCCCGCGGCGGGCGAGTGGGTCGAGGTCAACGAGGCGCTGGCGATCCCGCCGGAGACCAAGGAATTCGCCATCAACGCCTCGAACATGCGCCATTGGGCGGCGCCGGTGCGGCAGTACATCGACGAATGCCTGGCCGGCGACACGGGCCCGCGCGGCAAGAACTTCAACATGCGCTGGATCGCCTCCATGGTGGCCGACGTCCACCGCATCATGGTGCGCGGCGGGGTGTTCCTCTATCCGTGGGACGCCCGCGAGCCGAAGCGGGCGGGCAAGCTGCGCCTGATGTACGAGGCCAACCCGATGGCGCTGCTAGTCGAGCAGGCCGGCGGGGCGGCCTTCGACGGCTTCGGCCCGACGCTGGACGCCCAGCCGAAGTCGCTGCACGAGCGGGTCTCGGTGATGCTGGGCTCGAAGGCCGAGGTCGAGCGCCTGGTGCGCCTGCATGCCGAGGCGCGGCCCGCCGCCTGACCCCCCACCGCTTTCCCGCATGGCCCGCGACCTGATCTCGCCCCGCGCCGTGATGTTCGGCGCGGTGGGCGCCTTCGGCGTGCTCACCCATCTGGCGGTGCTGACGGCGCTGAGGCGCGCCGGCCTGGCGTTCGCGCCGGCCCAGGCGCTGGCCGCCGTGACCGCCATGACCGGCAATTACCTGATCAACAACGCGATCACCTTCCGCGACCGAAGGAAGCGCGGCTGGGACCTGCTGTCGGGATACGCCCGCTTCTGCCTGCTGTGCGGCGTGGGGCTGGCGGCCAATGTCGCGGCGGCGGCGATCCTGCGGCGCTATGTTCCGTTCGACTGGGTCTGCGGCGTCGCAGGAGCGGCCGTCGGATCGGCATGGAACTACGTGACCACCTCGCTGGCGGTATGGTGAGCGCGCAGGCCGGCAGGTCCGGAGCGCGCCTGCTGCTCCTGGCGGTGACGCTGACGGCGGCGCGACTGCTCGCGGCCGGCCTCGTGCCGCTCACCGAGGACGAGGCCTACTACCGCCTCTGGGCCCAGCACCTGCAGGCGGGCTACCTCGATCATCCGCCGATGATCGCCTGGTGGATCCGGCTGGGCCAGCTCGCGGCCGGCGACACGGCGGTCGGCGTCCGCCTGGTCCCGACGCTCGCCACCGGCGCGACCACCTGGCTGCTCGGCGACCTGACCCGACGGCTCGGCTTATCGGCCGCGACCGCCGAGCGGGCGGCGCTGTGGTACAACGCCACCTTCACCGTGGCGGTCGGCGGCATGCTCGCCACGCCCGACACCCCGGCCTGCTTCTTCTGGACGCTCACCCTCTGGCTGCTGGCGCGTGAGCGGCAGGACGGTGAGCCCCGCTGGTGGCTCGGCGCGGGCGCGGCCGCGGGGCTCTGCTGCCTGTCGAAATACTCCGGCCTGTTCCTGGCCCCCGGCGTCGGGCTCTGGCTGCTGGCCCGGCCGGGCGGGCTGGCCGAGCTGAGGCGGCCATGGCCCTGGCTGGCCGGGGTCGTGGCGCTGGCGGCCGTCGCGCCGAACGTGGCCTGGAACGCCGCCCACGATTGGGTGACCTTCGACAAGCAGTTCGGCCGGGTCGGCGGCCACGGCCTGCATCCGGGCCGGCTGCCGGAGTTCCTGGCCACCCAGTTCTTGCTGCTCAACCCGCTGCTGGCGGTCCAGGCGGCGCGCGGCGCGGCGCAGGCGTGGCGCGGGCGCCGGGCCGATCCGGCGGGCGGCGCGCTTCTGCCGATCGCGGCCGCCGCGCCCTTCGTCATCTATCTCGCCGTCCACAGCCTGCACGACCGGGTGCAGGGCCACTGGCCCGTGCCGGCCTTCGGCGCCTTCGCGATCTGCGCGGCCATCGCCGCCGAGCGCAGCCGCCCCTGGCTGCGCAAGGCCACGCCGGCCCTGGGGCTCGGGCTCTCGGCGCTGCTGCTCGCCTATCTCGCCGCCCCGCTTCCCGGGCTCGGGCGATCGGATCCCGCCCTCTACGTCCGCGCCTGGCCGGCTTTCGCGGGCGAGGTGGAGCGTTTGCGCCAGGCGCAGGGCGCGGCCTGGGTCGGGACCGAGAGCTATGGCGTGGCGGCCCAGCTCGCCGCCCAGCGGCGCATCGGCGCGCCCGTCGTCCAGATCGTCGACAGGGAGCGCTACTTCGACTGGCAGCGCGGCGCGGACCTGACCGGGCCGGGGCTCGTGCTCGACCTGCAACGGCGGATCACGCCCGAGCAGCTGCAACGCTGCTTCGCCGAGGTCCGCCCGCTCGGCGAGGTGACGCGCGGCGCTGTCGCCAGCCGCTGGACCCGCTATGCCGCCTATCGCGTCGCCGGGCCAAGGCGTGACCTGCTGACCGCGGGCTGCCCCTGGGAAGATTAGTGAGGCGGACAGCAACTCACACCTGAACGCCCCCCTTTTCTTCCGCTCTTCCCCGCTAAAGCGGGGATCCGGGCCTTTTTATTGCAACCAGAGAACGCCTTCTCCGCTCGAACACCCAAGAAAGACCTGGGCCCACGCTTTCGCGGGGGTGAGCGGTTGAAAAATATTGCGCAGCGACAGCACCCCCTGCCCCGCGGATCGTCGCCTCGCCGCCAATTTCCCATTATGAGATTTGAGAGATATTCGTCAGCGCTCGGACCCCATGCCGGGTGCAGCAGCATACGGGGTGTCGGTCCGATGTCGGCGATGATCTTTCCGGTGATCCTGTCGGGCGGCTCGGGCTCGCGCCTCTGGCCGCTGTCGCGCGAGAGCTTCCCCAAGCAGCTGCTGCCGCTGGTCGGCCGGCGCACCATGCTGCAGGAAACGGCGCTGCGCGTCGCCGACCCGGCGCTGTTCCATCCGGTGACCGTGGTGGCCAACGCCGAGCATCGCTTCGTCATCGCCGAGCAGTTGCGCGACATCGGCGCGCCCCGGCCGACGATCATCCTGGAGCCGGTCGCCCGCAACACCGCCCCCGCGGTCGCGGTGGCCGCCCTGGTCGCCGAGAAGGCCGATCCCGAGGCGCTGATCCTGGTCATGCCCGCCGACCACGCCGTTCCCGATCCGCAGGCCTTCGTGGACGCGGTGCGCGCCGGGGCGCCGGCGGCGCAGGCGGGCGATCTCGTCCTCTTCGGCGTGCAGCCAGACAGCCCGGCCACGGGCTATGGCTACATCCGGGCGGGCGACGCGTTTCAGGGCGCGGCCCGCCGCGTCGCGGCCTTCGTCGAAAAGCCGGACCTGGCGACCGCCGAGGCCTATCTCGCCGACGGAAACTACTCCTGGAACAGCGGCATCTTCCTGCTGCCCGCCAAGGGCGTGCTCGCCGAGCTGGAGGCGCATGCGCCCGCGGTGCTCGCGGCGGCCCGCAAGGCGCTGGAAGCGGCGAAGGAGGAAATGGACTTCCTGCGCCTGGATCCCGAGGCGTTCGCCGCGAGCCCCTCGATCTCGATCGACTACGCCGTGATGGAGAAGACCGCCCGGGCCGCGGTCGTGCCGTCCACCTTCCTGTGGAGCGACGTGGGCGCCTGGTCGGCGCTCTGGAAGATCGCCGAGCGTGACGAGCGCGGCAATGTGGAGATCGGCGACACCCTGGCCGAGGACACGCGCGATTGCTACCTGCGCAGCGAGGGCCCGCTGGTCGCCGCCGTCGGCGTGCAGGACCTGATCGTGGTGGCCACGACCGACGCCGTGCTGGTGGCCGACCGGCGCCGCGACCAGGACGTCAAGCGCGTGGTCGAGCGGCTGCGCGGCGCGAACCACGCCACCGCCATCCAGACCCGCCGCGTCTACCGGCCGTGGGGCTGGTACGAAGGGGTGGACGGCGGCGAGCGGTTCCAGGTCAAGCGGATCCTGGTCAACCCCGGCCAGCGGCTGTCGCTGCAGAAGCACTTCCACCGCGCCGAGCACTGGGTGGTGGTCAACGGCACCGCCGAGGTGCAGGTCGGCGGCGAACAGCGCCTGCTGGGCGAAAACGAAAGCGTCTACATCCCGCTGGGCGCCGTCCACCGCCTGGCCAATCCTGGAAAGGTGCCGCTGAACCTGATCGAGGTGCAGTCCGGGCCCTATCTGGGCGAGGACGACATCGTCCGGATCGACGACATGTACGCCCGGGCCTGACCGGCCGGCTCACGCAGGGCTCAGGCGCCGATGACCCAGCCGGACTGGAAGTTCGACTGGTCGACGCCCTGCAGGATGATCTGCCCGCCCGGGCCGCTGTCGAACACCAGGTGCAGGCCGTCTGACTGCTGCGACAGGTGGTATTGACTGCCCGCGTCCAGCTGGATGCGATCGCCCTCAGCGCCATTGAAGTCGGTGATGTAGTCCACCGAGCCATGCGGCCCGCCGTGGAAGGTGTCGGCGCCTTGGCCGCCGGTCAGGGTGTTGTTCCCGAGGTCGCCGCTGATCCAGTCGGCGCCGCTGCCGCCGACGATGAGGTCTTGCCCCTGGCCGCCGCGCAGGGTGTCGCCGCCCGCGCCGCCGTGGATCGTGTCGTCGCCCAGGTTGCCATTGATGATGTTGTGGCCGGTGGAAGCGCTGGCGTCGATGGAGTCCTGGCCCTGGCCGCCCAGCAGCCAGTCGCCGACGGTGGAGCGCCCGACGATGGTGTCGTTTCCAGTATTGCCATTGATGTCGTTGTGTTGCGTTCCGCCGACGATGGAGTCGTTGCCCTCCAGGCCGCGGATCTGGTTGGCCGCGTCCGCCTGTCCGGTCAGCACGTCATCGCCCGCGGTGCCGCCGAGCTGGTTGGGCGTTGCGCTCGCGGCCGAGCTCGCGCCGGAGCTCGGGGCCGGGACGGCGGCTGCGGCGACGCCGTCGGCGTAGGGGTTGGCGTTCCAGGCGCGGATGTAGTCGATATTCATGTCCGCCGGGAACGGCGTGGTGGAGTCCGCATTGCCAGGCCAGCCGCCGCCGACCGCCAGGTTGGCGATCATGTACATCGGCTTGTGCATGTCGGCGGGCGTGTCGACCTGATAGACCTGCTTGCCGTCGAAATAGAAGGTGATCTTGTCCGCTTCCCAGTCGACGCCGTAGGTGTGATAGCCGCTCGACGTGTCCGCCACCGGCGTGCCCAGGGACGACATGGTGTGCGTCCCGGTCTCGCCGGTGTGCACCGTCGTGTAGAGCTTGCCGGGGTCGTTCCCCAGGACCTCCATCACGTCCAGTTCCGGCGGCCAGGAGCCGTCGGCCGCCACCAGCCAGAAGGCCGGCCACAGCCCCTGGCCCGCGGGCAGCTGCGCCCGCATCTCGAAGTAGCCGTACTCCTGGGTAAAGGAGTGGAAGGTGTTGATCTGCCCGGAGGTGTACTTGTAGCCGCCGAGGGCGGCGGAGATGTCGGCGCTCGCCGGCGCCGCCTGCAACGTCAGGACGCCGTTGTTGACCGTCCACGGCTTGACCGACGCGGTCGCCGCATAGTTGGCGTTGACGTACATCTCCTGCTCGCCGTTGCCGGAGAGCGTGCTTCCCTTGTTGCCGTCGTCGTACCAGAAGGTCGTATCCCATGTGCCGGACGAGCCGTTCCACAGGCTCAGGCCGTTGAACTCATCATCGAAGGTGAGTTGGGCAGTCATTCATAGGGTCCTGGAAATGCTCGGCGCCCCGTCGCCGCACGCTGCGTGACCCCGTCCGTCACGCAGGCCAGACCCTATTCAGGCTGATCCCGACCGCGTCCTGACAAGGTGTCGCAGATACAGTCGAAACTTAGAAACAACTGCTTGATTTTCAGTAAAAAGCTCGACCATTCGCCGTATTTTGGCCTCAGGCCGCAAGCTAAACCCTAGACCTAATTCGCCCCTTGGACGCCACGACGCGGGCTCTGCTGTCGCGGGCGAGAATATGGCGACGCCGCACACCGGTCTTCGACTTGTCCACAGCCCAGCCTGCGGCAACCCGCCACACCTTGGCCGCAGGGCTGCGGGGCCGCTCAATGGCGATGTCGATGATGGCGGTGGTGCTGCGGGTGATGCAGCGCGCGCCGGGGGCCGGCGTGCGCATGGCGGCGGACGGCGTGAGCCCGCCCATGCCGGTGATGGACCGGGCCGGCGTGAGCATGGCGTCGCAGGTGCGAGGCATGGCGCGCGGGCGCCGCAGCGTGATGGCGATAGCGCCTCGGCGTTTTGACGGCAGGCTCGGCGGCGGCGGTCCCGGGCTCGGAAATGCAGCGGTCCTGGCCGGGGTATTCACACGGCCGGTACTCGGCCGGAGGCGGCGGCGGGGCCGACGGGTTGGCGGCCGACGGGTTTGCGACGGTCTGGGCGGCGGCCGAGGTGGCGATCGCCCCCAGCACGGCCGCGACGAGGAACAGACGGATCAAAGGCGCGCCTCCCCGGCAAGAGCGCCGAATCGGATGCTCCCGAGGGCGCGTCGGAGAGTGTCGCAGGCGCGCGCGCCTTCCGCCTAGATGCAAAGTCGAAGGGGCGATCCGGCCTTCAGACCTGGCGCTCCCGACCCCGCCGCGCGGGCCCGAAGGCGCGCAAGGCGCGGCGCAACGCCAGGGTCGCGCCCAGCAGGACGAGCGCCGTCCAGAGCGGGTGAAGCGTGGCGACGTCGACGAAGCCGCCGCTTACGAGCAAGTGCTTCATGCCGGGTCCCCTTCAGATCCACCGCCGGCGCGCGCGGTCATGCCAACGCGATGCAGACGCTCCTACGCGTTCAACGTGCGCGACAAGCCTTTCCAGCGCCTTTCACGTGTACGGCGGTGCGGGCGCCCGTCTGGCGGACCGTTTCGACGGGAGCTGCCTGCCCGAGCGGCGCCGCAGCTCAGCCCGGCGCCACGGTGGTCGGCGCCGGCACGGCGTCCGGCCGCCTGGCTCCCGTCTCCTCCACCTCCAGGGCGGCGAGCTGGCGGAACATGCGCCGCACGTTGGCGAGGTTCTCCGCGGCGACCGACACCAGCTCGGGCCTGGCCTTGAGCGCTTCTGTTCCCAGCACGCCGCCATCGACGGACTCGCAGAGCCCGTTGTCGATCAGCCAGCCCAGATGCCGACGGGTGGTCTCGTAGGGCACGCCCAGACGGCGCGAAAGATGGGCGACCCGCACCGGGACGCACGCCTGCCGCTGGATCCAGCCCGTCCGCAACGCCGCCTCGGCCTGCACGTCGGGCAAGTGCTCGGCGCTCGATCGCGAGACCTCCAGCAGCAGCATCGCGGACAGGGGATCGGGCGTCACGCGCCGCAGCACCTCGAGGGTGCGGAAGAAGAAATCCGCCAGCACGCGCGCCACCGCGCGGATCGGCGCCTCGGGATCATCGGCCGGCCGGGGCCTTCTCGACAGGGATTCGACGAGATTGGCCGCGCAGAGCTCGTCATAGAACTGCAGCAGGCGGGTATGGCGCGCCTTCAACACGGAAACCACCCGCGGCGACATCAGGACCGCAGCGGGCACATAGACCCCTTGGGCGGTCGTGACGAAGGCGCCTTCCGCCTCCAGCTGCTTCACGTGACGGCGAACCGTCTCGAACGGCAGGCTGAGCGAGGCGGCCAGCGCGCTGATGCTGACCGGGCGGCGGAGCTCGTCCGGCGCGGGGTCGTCCACCCGCGCATAGGCCGCGTAGAGCGCCGGATCGCGCATAAAACGGTCGGTGTTCGCCTCCACCACCGCCGCGACCAGCAGGGAATCCAGCAAGCGGGCCTCCCCGCGGCCGAGCTCGGCGACGTCGAGCAGGAATGAGGCGGTGATGCGGCAGCCCATCCGCGCCTCGAAAGAGATCGTTTCCGCAGGCGAGCCGTTGCGATCCATCCCCCGGCGTCGTGCCTCCCCGCGCCATTCTGGTTCTTGCGCCGCTTCCGATCCATGGCGCGTGGACCCGGCGCAGCGACTGTTGCGTGTACAGGTTCAGACAGCACACGCGATATTTCAACATCGTAAAATGTCGTGCGACGACACGTCTCGGTTGTGCGCAGACCCGCCGCTCGGGACATTTTAACCAGCCCGTTCAGCCTGGCGTTAAGCCAAGCGGCCGTTCCTTCGAACACCTGAACGATTTGCCGCCTCGGGAGTCCGAGCCATGTTCCGCGCCCTGCGCGACCTCCTTGGGGACCGCGCCGGCAATGTCGCCGTGGTCACCGCGCTCGCCCTGCCCGTCGTGCTGGGCGCGTTCGGCGTCGGGGCGGAGGCCGCCTCCTGGATCTCGGCCAAGCGGGCGCTGCAGAACGCCGCGGACGCCGCAGCCATCGCCGCGGCCACGAACGGAGGCTCCAACTACGACGTCGAGGCCAAGGCTGTCGCCGCACAGTACGGCTTCCAGAACGGCGCGGGCGGCGTCACCGTGACCGCAAGCAACGCCGCGGCCTGCCCGGCCGGCGCGGGCTCGGGCCCCTGCTACAGCGTCACCATCAGCCGCACCACCTCGATCCTGCTGGCGCAGATGGTCGGCTACCAGGGCGACGCCACGGTCAACGGATCGCCGGCCAAGATCATCACCGCCACGGCGATCGCCACCCAGGGCACGACCAACCGGCCCTACTGCCTGCTGGCGCTGGGAACCAGCGGGACCAGCCCGGCGCTGCGCACCAACGGCGCGCCCAAGGCCGACCTCACCGGCTGCAACCTGATGTCCGACAACGGCGCGTCCTGCAACGGCCACGACCTCAAGGCCGATATCGGCGACGCCTACGGGACCAACGACGGCTGCGGCGTGGTCGAGCACTCGAACATGAAGAAGCTTGCGGATCCCTACGCCAGCCTGGCGGCCAACATTCCGAGCGACCCCTGCGGCGGAACCTATCCGCAGGAGCCCACGAAGAAGGCGGGCTCACCGCTGCCTTCGACCAACCTGCCGGCCGGCAATGTCGGGTGGAGCGGGACCGTGACGCTCTGCGGCGACGTGCAGCTCGTCAACGACGTGACGCTCACCCAGGACACCACCCTGGTGATCTACAACGGCGACCTCGACACGAACGGCTACACCCTGCAGACGGCGGCCGGCGTCGGCGCCACGGTCGTCTTCGCCGGGTCGGACAGCGGCGGCTACAGCCATATCCCGACCGGCGGCGGCACGCTCGACATCGCCGCCCCGACCAGCGGCCCCTGGTCGGGCATGGCGGTCTATCAGTCGCCCAGCCTGTACAGCGGTGTGAGCTTTTCCGAGGCCGGCAACGACCCGACCTGGGACCTGACCGGCATCGCCTACTTCCCGCACGCGAGCGTCACCTTCTCCGGCGCGGTGAACAAGTCGAGCAACGGCAAGTCCTGTTTCGGCATGGTGGTCGA
>CBJNAS010000017.1:0-21831 GCA_966434565.1 uncultured Phenylobacterium sp. | reverse complement strand
GAGGAGGGGGGGGGGGCGGTTTGTTTACCCCCCTTCCCTCGACCGACCGGTCACACCAGTTCGGAAATCCGACCATCCAACTCCGTCCACGCCCAAGCCCGGCGACCATAGATGGCGCGAAAGCCCCCTGCAGCTCTGCCATTTCGACCATATTGCGAGTCCGCCCGCGCCCGACTCGCCTCCGCGCTCGCCGCAGCATGAGCCATCATACCTCGCGGGGGCGGGATGAAAGCATGACCGGAGGTCCTGGTATCGGGCGGAAGCGTCCTCTGGGGTAGGGCGGCTGAGGTCCGCTTTGCGGCGCGGCTAAGGCTCCTTCTGGCGGGGCGCAACTGGCTGCCACGCTCGGGCTCGCGATCGGCGAAGCGGACCCGCTGATCGGCAGGGAAACTGGTCCTCAGCGCGGACAGACTTGGCGTCAGGCTGCGTTGGTCGCTGAAGCCGGGGGCGAGGGTACTTCCCGATCAAGCCCGCAGATCGAGATCTTCCCGGGCCCCAGGGCACCCTCCGCGACGTCGGCCAAGTGCGTGTGGTGGGTGAAGAACAGCACCTGGATCGTGCGTGAGAGTTCCGCCAGCACCTTGAACCCCGCGGCCGCGCGTTCGTCGTCGAAGTTGATGAAGAGGTCGTCGGCGACAAAAGGCAGGCGGACGCCCTGGGCCACGGCGTCCTCGATCGCCGCGATCCGCAGCGCCAGGAACAGCTGATCCACCGTCCCCTCACTCATGCCGTCCACCGGCACGACGGTGGCCGCGTCGGCCCGGATCCCTGCGAGCCGGGCGGCGTCGCCGTCATAGTCGACGATCAGCCGCGAGAAGCCGCCCAGCGTGAGGGTGGCGAAGAGCGCGGAGGCTCGGGCCAGCAACGGGCCCTGCCTCTGCTGGCGATAGCGCTCGACTGCGGTGCGGAGCAGGCGCGACTCGGCGCGCTTGCGAATGTAAAGCTCGGCCTGGAAGGCCATCTCGCTGCGCGCCTCGGCCATTTCGAAGGCCGCGACCGCGGCGTCGGGGCGGTCGTCCAGAGCGGCGAACGCTGCATGCGCCGCCTGGCGGATCGCGCTCTTCGCCTCAATGGCGGCGTTCAGCTCGTCAATCTGGTCGGCCAGTTGATCCGACTGGGCGCTCAAGGTCTCCGGTTCGGCCTCGGCCACCTCGGCTATCAGGACGTCGAGCGGAAGGCCGTCGCCATGGCCGAGAATTTCCGCCTCCAGCTCCACAACGAGGGCGCGCAGCCGGCCAGCCTCCTTGGACCGCATAAGCAGGTTGCGGCGCGCCGTGGTGTCGCTGTCCGGCGCTGCGATGGCCAGCGGCGACAGCACGGCCTCGGCTTCGACGATCACGGCTTCGCTGGCGCCAAGCTTGGTCCGGGCCTGGTCGAGCGTCGCCTCGAGCGTGTGCGCGCGCTCGGCCTTCGCGAGGGCGTCGGCGGCCAACGCCTGCAGGGCGGCGTAGAGCGTGACGCCGTCCGTCGCCGCGACTTCGATCTGCCGCGCGGCGGCGGCGACACGCTGTTCGAAGTCCTCGCGGCTCCGGCGGATCGCGTCCAGCTGGTTGTCGAGCTCCAGTACGCCGTCGAGGTCGCCGCGGAGCGCCTCGATGATGTCGAGCTGGGCGCGGGCCACGGCGATGCTCGCCTCAGGCGGCAGGCCGGCGCGCGTGAGGGCCGGCGCCCATGAGCACAACCACGCCGTCTCAGCCTCCGCGGCGGCCTTCGCCTGCTGCTCGGCGCGCTCGACCGTTTGTTGCGCCGCCGTCAGCTGGGCGCGCAGCTCCCGTCGCCTGGCGCGCGCGTCGAGCGCCGCGTCGATGAGCCGGTCGGCGTGGTCCAGCAAGGTCTGCAGCGTCTCCCCGTCCTCGGGCGCGCGGCCCAGGGCAGCTGCCAGGCGCCGGCGCGCGAGATCCTCGGCCTTTTGTGCGCCGAGCCGGTCCGCTCGCGCGAGCTCCAGGCCATGGGCCGCCTCCAGGGCATGCGCATGCGCGTCGCGCCAGCGCGGGTAGGCCTCCGGCGACAGAGTGACGCCGAGCGGCGCCACCAGGGCGGCGAAGGCCGCCTGCGCAGCCTCCACCTGGCCGCGCGCGGCCGCCAGGCGGGTCTCGGCCTGGCTGAGCTGCAGCTCGCTCTTTTCGATCTCGCGTTCCAACGCGGCAAGCCCCCCGGCGTGCTCCGCCGAGGCGAACCGCTCATCGGCGATCCGGTCCGCATCGAGCACCGCCTGCTCATAGGAAGAGGCCGCGGCGTTCACGTCGTGGAGCACGGCTTCGCCGTGAAGATGCGCCTTCAGCGGCGCCCAGGCACCGCCGCGCGCGGCGCGCGCCTGCTCCAGGGCGTGCTGGTCGGGGGCCGGGTGGGCGAGGACGGCCTGCTTGCGCTCGAGCTGCAGTTGCTCGCCGCGCGCACGCTCGCGGTCACAAGCCTCGAGCTGGTCCTTGAGCGCCTTGCGCGCCTGCTCCAGCTGGGCGAACGCATGGTCCGCGTCGTCTTCGAGCGGCGGCTCCAAGGCGAGCAGCGCCGTGACGTCGCCGCTCCACGGCGCCATGCCCCGCAGCCGCGCGCGCAGCACCTGCTCCAGCTCTTCCGTGTCGGCTTCGGCCTGCTGGCGGGCGCGGCTGTGCCCCGCAGCCCTGAGCTCGCGCACCAGCTCCTGCAGCGGCCGAACGTCCGGCGTGGCGGGGAGCGCGTCCAGGTCCGCCTCGAGCCGGCGCTTGGCATCGGCGGCGTCGCGCCCTGCCTGGTCCGTGGACCGCCTCTGCTCGTCGAGGCCCCGGCGATCTTCGATGAGCTGGCGCAGGTCGGCGACGGGCGGTCGCCCGGGGAGCCGGAGCTTCAGGGCGGCGGCCGGCTCATCGGGCCAGCCGATCTCGGCGACCGCCGTGCGGATCCGCGCCCAGCGATTGTCCCGGTCGGCGTTCAGGGCGGCGAGCTTCGCCAAGCCCTGGTCTACCACGCCCTTCAGTTCCCGCAGGCCGGCGATCTCGGGCGCGATCTCGATCACCGCCGGACGCGGGCGGACACCCTCGAGCTCTTGGGTCAGGCGATCGATCTCAGTCTGGGCGGCGGTTGCGGCGGCGCGCGCGGTCTGCGCCTCGTCGAGCGCCGTCTCGCAACGCTCGGCGGCCTCGGGCGAGAGCTCGGGCACGGGGCCCAGTTCAGTGATCCTGCGCAGCGCCTGGTCCCGACGCGTCGTCGGCGGCAGGACCAGCTGGCGACGCTGCACCGCGCGATGCTGTTGGGTGAGCGCGGCGCGCGCGGACCTGAGCGCCTCCAGCTCCGCCTCGGCTTCCTCCAGCGCCTTGCGGGCCTTTGTCCAGGCCATCGGCCGGACCTCGACGTCCTTCAGCCTCGCCTTCGCAGCCTGATAGGCCGAGTGGGCGGCTGTGTAGCGCCGGCTTTCGCCGGCGCTGCGCGTCCAGATCGCCTTGGCTTCCGAATCCAGCTCCTCGCAGACGCGCGCCACCTGCACAAGGCCGGAGCCCGCTGCGAAGATGGCGGCGCCGACATCGTCCTTGGCGGCGAGCATCGCCTTGCCGCCCTCGCGCAGCCGGCCATGGTCGAGGCCGAACATCCGCTCGAAGGTGTCGCGCGTCTGGCCGGCGAGATGCACGGAGAGTAGAGCGTCGTCGATCGGCTGCTCTTCGGGATCCAGCAGGGTCCTGGCAGCGCCTTTGCGGCGACGGATCTCCAGCCGGTCGCCTTGCGCCTCGAGAACCGCGCCGAGGCGAAGCAGCCTCTGGTCGAACCGGAAGGCGAAGCGGGTGCGCGTCTCGAAGCCGAAGAGCAGGTCGCTGACCGCAGCGAGCGTCGTGGACTTGCCGGCCTCGTTGGGGCCGAGGATCAGCTGGAGGTCGCGGTCGCCGGGCCCGAACCGGAGAAGGCAATCCTCGAAGCGTCCGTAGCGGATCAGCTGGAGCTCGGCGAACCGCATCAGCGCGCCCCCGTGAGCCGGGCGCGCAGGGCGCCGGCGGCCTGTTCCAGCACCGGCGCGAGCCGTCCTGCGCGCGCCTCGGTCAGCAGGGGCAGCTCGTCGTCGAGCTCCGCCGGGGCGCGGGTGAGGAAGTCGGAAAGCTCCTGGGCGACGGCTGTCGCAACGTCGGCGTCTTGAGAGAGGTCGCGCAAAAGCGCATCGAAGTCGTCGCTGAGCGTCTCCACGCCGGCCGGCGGCGCGGTGGCGAGCGCGATCTTCTCGATCCAGAGGCTGTCGGAGAGCGACGCAGCGATGGCCCGGACCGCCTCGCGCCAGACAGCGCGGTCCTCGGCGATGACGTCGTGCAGCGCCGTCTCGCCGCTCAGCATCACCCGCGCCATCAGCGGTCGGCCATCCGCTTCGGCGTACAGCGCCGAGGTCAGGGCGGCGCGCACCTGCTCCTGCGCCTCGGCCTCGGTCTGCGCCCCGGAGATGTCGACCTGCGCCAGAGTCCAGCGCACCACGTCGAGCGCAACGTGCTCCACCGAGGTCACCCGGCCGTCGGAGACGCTGACCAAGGCGGCGCCCTTGGGGCCGGTCTCGCGGATGTTGCGGCCCTGCAGGTTGCCGGGGAAGACGATGCGGGGCTCGGTCCGCACGACCTCGAAGCCGTGCACATGGCCCAGCGCCCAATAGTGATAGCCCTTGGCGGCGAGCTCGTCGGGCTCGCAGGGGGCGTAAGGCGCGTGGCCGCGATCCCCGATCAGCGCGGTGTGCAGCACGCCGATGTTGAAGGCGCCCGGCCGCGCCGGCGGATAGGCGGCCGCCAGGTTTCCGCCGGGATCGCGCGCCGCGTAGCTCTGGCCATGCAGGACCACGCCCGTGGCGGCGTGCTCGAACGTCTGCGGCTTTCTGCGGTCGAACACCCGGACGTTAGCGGGGAGCGGCAGCTGCCGGGTGAGGTGCGACTCGGCGTCGTGGTTGCCGTAGACGAGAAAGACCTCGATTCCCCCCTGGTGCAGCCGGCCCATCGCCGCGCAGAAATAAAGACCGGTGGCGAAGGCCTCCCAATCCCCGTCATAGAGGTCGCCGGCGATGACGACGAAGGCGACCTGCTCCTCGATCGCGCGCGCTACCAGATTGTCGAGCGCATCGCGCGTCGCCGTGCGCACGATCTCGGCCGGCACGCCCTCGTAACGCGACAGGCCGCGTAGCGGGCTATCCAGATGGATGTCGGCCGCATGCAGGAACTTGAAGTCCATTGCTCCCCCGAGCCTCCACCCTACGTGGACCGATGTCGGCGCGCCACCTTTGCTCGCGCGCCACAGCGCCGCGCCAATGATGCTCGGGAGAGATAGAGCAGAGCCCTTGGAGAGACATCCGGCGCGTCTTCGGCCGGAAACCGCGTGGTCTGAGTCGCTGCTAGCACCATCATGTTCGGCTCCTCGTTCTGAGGCTGCAGGGTGCGACTTGCGTACGCCAGAAACGGACGCAGCTCTTCGCCGCGGGGCGAGCCGTCACGCGAACCTCAGGTATCACGACCGGGCGGGCTCGGAGACGGCTCAGTCCACGCGCCGCACGACCGCACGCATCACGACTGCCGATATCGGCCTCGTACGCTGGTGCGTGGCGGGGCCGTCCGCCGTAGCGCCAGCGCTTGGAGGTCGGGAGGTGGAGGTGGCGATGACCGCTATCTTTGATCGATTGCTTGAGCCGATCGAAGGTCCGCAGATCGGGCTCGGCTATCAGCGCCGCAACTTTGAGGTAGAAGTAGACGCGCCCGAAGCGGATGGGTTCACCCATGGGTCGTCGCGCGTCGCTCTAGATCTACTGATCAACCCTGTGCCCGCCTGGTAGGCGGATCGATTGACCCAGGAGACAGACTGGCGATGGCAAGGCGACCTACCTTCTTCCTGTCGTCGACGATCTACGACTTCCGCGACCTGCGCGGCGCCATCAAGTTCAGCCTCGAAGCACGGGGCTGCCGGGTGCTCGCGTCCGAGTTCAACGACTTCGGCGGCAACCTCGACCAGCACAGCTATGAGGCTTGCCTGAGCAACATCCAGCAGGCCGATTATTTCGTGCTGCTCATCGGCGCCCGGGTCGGCGGCTGGTATGACGCGCAGGCTCGCGTGAGCATCACCCAGCAGGAGTACCGCGCCGCCTACGAACTGCATCGTCAGGGAAAGCTGCGGCTGGTCTCCTTCGTGCGCCAGGAGGTCTGGCAGCTCAAGGAGGACCGCAGGGAGCTGACTCGCTACCTGACGGACCTCAGCCTGACCGATGGCGAGCGCAAGGCCGTGGCCTCGGCGCCAAGCAAGTTCGCGAATGACGCTGAATTCGTCAGCGCCTTCATCGCCGAAGTAGGGCGTAATGCGGAGACCGGATTAGCAGTCAAAACTGGCGGCCCTAAGCCCACCGGCAACTGGATCCATCAGTTCGGTGACTTCAAGGACATCCATGACGTGCTGGGGCCTTTGGCATTCACCGGCCTCACGTCAGAGGACGCGGCCTATCGCCAGGCGCTTCTGTCCGAACTGCTGATCGTGATGAGCCGACTCCTGTTCAAGTATGAGGGCAAGGTCCAGGATCCTACGCGGGCGCTCAAGCGTGGCCTGGATGCGCAGCCGATCACGCTCGAGACGCGGCTTCAGCCCCATCAGCGGCTGGACCTCAAGTGCTGGAACGAATTCACTACTTGGTTCTTTCAAGTCGTTGGACTGCGGTTCGAGACCGTCGTGATTGACGATGCTCTGACCTCGACCATTTTCCTCGACTACGATCCGGCCCTGGGCGCATACGTCCAAAGCCCCGCCTACGACGCGCTGTCGAACCTGTGGGAACAAATCCGCGCGTTTAACGGCCTGGCGACCACTGAAAACATAGCGGTCATTTACGAGACCACGCCAAAGGCGCTCGGTCGGTCGACAGGCTCGATCGACCTGCCGACGGAGAAGATCGCGCTGCTGTACAGCCTCGCCCATCGCTGGATCAACATCGTCCGACTCTGCCAAGCGTTGATCGCCCACCTGTCGGGGCGGCCATTTCAGCCCCCAGAGCTCATGCCCTTCTCCCCCGTCGTCGGGCTTGAGGACCACATCATGGCCGAACGGGTCACGCCTGCCGATCTGCGGACCGTATTCGGTCTCGTATGACATCCCCGGCCAGCACCCTCGGCATCGCGTAGCTGCTGGCGCGCGGAGCGGGGCTATGGGGCCAGCGCGGATTCCTAGCGCCGCCTCCCATGGTATCTTCCAGGGGTCCTGCGGTAGCTGTGGGAACGCGGGGCATTTTGTCGTGCTTCCCGCTCGTGCTTCATATCGGCTTTGCACGGAAGGCAGATCCGACCGTAGCCACGGGCCAGGCTGGGATCCCAGAATTCGTCCAGCGGTTTGATGGTTTGGCAGCGAGTGCAGGCGCGCATTTCCTTGGACGCGAGCCCCGCTGCTTGTGATTGGAGCTCGCCAACGGACTCTGTGATTGGCTCTTCGTCCAGACCGTCGACCAAGTGCGCAAGGCGCTCGGACAAGGTCTGCACCGGATCGCGGCCGAGGTTGAACCGGTTCACGCGCAGGAACCGGTAGCCGTAGCTTTCCAACGTGAGCTGACGCTCTACATCGGCCTCACTAAGATAGCGATCGTGGTTCCCAACGTTCACGTCGGCGTTGCGGTCGAAGTGATATTCGAATCCGTCGTACTCGATGACGATGTGAGCGCATCCGCGGTCGCTATAATAGGTCAGCAGGAAGTCGACCTTGTATGCGGGATGCTGGTAGGTTGGGTCAAGTTGACGTAAATAGTTCCCGATAGGGAATTGTGGAAAGATCTCGATGCGATCGCTGTGTAATTGATAGAAACCCGTTTTCGTAATCCAATCGAGCAGTTTTGATTCCATCGGGCTGTTAGGATCAGTCTCTCCTATAATGCGTCCAGATTGAAGAAGCTGATTCCTGTAGTGGTTGAGGACCTGGCCGATCGTCCCGCCATAGGCGTCGATCGGTTTGGAGTGCACGAACCAGATCGTCTCCTGGGCGCGGCTGAAGCCCACGTTGAGCCGCTGGACTTTGAGCTTCTCTTCAACGATTTCTTCGGCTCCCTCCAGTTTGACTGGGAAAACATAGTTCAGGGCATCATCTGCATCCGTGGCGACCAACGAATAAAAGACCACCTCCCGTTCCTCGCCCTGACAGCTGTCGAAGGTCATCACCTTCAGCTTAAGCCGGTCTTGGAACGCGGCGCCTTGGGCGTGCCCGAAGAGGATTTTGCTGAGAAGTGCCTGCTGTTCACGGAACGGGGTGATCACGCCCACAGTCGCTGGATTCTCAAGTTCCAGGAATTCGAGCAATTGCTCGAGGATGAATTCTGCCTCCGCTTTGTTCGTTCCGCGGTTCGCCTCTCCGGGCCTGGGCTCCACCTGGCTAAAGCGGATGACGTCCTCCATGGGTTCGCTTCGGATCTTGATCGCTTGGAGTTGCCCGCCGTAGAAGGTTGTGGACGAGTAGCTGATTAGCTCCTGATAAGAGCGGAAGTGCTTCCTTAGCATTACACTATAATTAGCGCAGTACTGGAAAAAATCTAGAATCGAACATTTGACATCAAACCGAGATAGGCGCTCAAGTTTGTCCGCGTCCTGTGAGACGCGCTGGCGGAAGAACGCGGTCAAATCAGAGCGATATTTCTCATTAAGCGCGATGCTGGCGTTGGAAGATTTTGTGTTGCTGAACTGCTTGCTGTCGCCCATCACCACGACCTGGCGAGCGCGTAGCAAGGCTGGGAATGCCTGGGCGACTGAGACCTGCGAGGCTTCGTCGATGATCACCACATCGAAAAGGCCGGGTGCGAGGGGCATGTACTCGCCGAACTCCCGGATGCTGGCGACGATGACCGGAAAGGCCTCCTTGACGCCGCCGAACTTATCGGCCGGGAACTTCTGGCGCTTCGAGACGACGGACGCCAGGGCGCGAGCGTCCGCCTTGGACTCCGTCATGAAGTTGACAAGGCGGGTGTCGGCTTCCGAGTTCAGCACCGTGGTGCTGAGGCGTTCTAGCCGCGTTTTAGCATTGACGTAGTCGACCTCGGGAGCGCCGCCGAAGACGTCGGCCATCTGCCTCCACCAGCTCATATATTCGAGTGCATCCAACCAGAGCTGCGCGCCGTGCTTGGCGTCCGCGGCTTGGCAGAGACCTGTTGGGAGGGGACCAAGCTCCTGCGTAGCCTGGAACAGCAGGGCGCTAACTTGTGAAACGACAGGTGGCGGCGCCTGCGGTGCCGCGGCGCGAGCGTATACATCCGGCAACGCCGAGCGATCGAGGCTTCCCACTTCGAGCGCGCTCAACATGCGGTTGCCAGCCTCCAGCACGCCCTCCAGGCAGGCTTTGTCTTTCCGCAGGAGGATCGGCCGGCGGGGCTTTAGTTGATCGTAGAGGTCGCATTCGAGCGCACGGAGTTGGCTGCCACGCAAGAGCAGCCCCAGCATGGGCATTTTGAGGTGCTCGAGCTTTAGGAGCGCTCCACGTAAGACGCGTAGCTGTTCTTCCGACAGTGCTTCGAACAGAGCGAGGTCGGTGCCGCTGCTGGCCCGGGCCACGGACGCGGCCGCCGCATCGACCTGAAGGGCTCGGATGAACGTCTCGCCGGTATGCTGTCGATCGCGGGAGAACAGGCCACTGAGGTAGGGTCCCAGCGCCGCCTCGCCTCTCAACGCCGCCGCCGCTTCTCCTAGGCTGAGCGCGCTGCAGGCCTGAAGCCAAGGCGCGATTTGTTCATCGATCGCACCGAAACGAGCCTCCAGCGCCTGACCCTTGGCGATCTCGGCGATAGGTGTTGCGCCCACCCCGTCGACAATCTGGCGGATCCGTGACTGAAGCTCCGTTTTCGTTTCCGCGAGCTCCGCCTCTACCTTTGGGCGGTTGGCCTTGGTCGCCTTGGCATAAGCGGAGACCTGGGTGAGGGTCTGGTTCGAGGTGAGCTTCCGGAAATTCGCCTGCTGCTGACCGAGACGCAGGATGGGGTTAGGGAAGCCGGCTTCATGACGAACCTGGTCCATGGCGTCGGAGAGTTTCGCCTGGACGACGTCGAGAGCTTCCTTCTTGTCTGAGAGCACCAGGCAGGATTTTTTCCGAAGCGCGCAGTCTGCCGCGATGGCGGTGATAGTATGCGACTTGCCGGTGCCGGGCGGCCCCTCGACGATGATAAAGCGCCCATTCGGATTGCGAAGGGCGGCCAGGATCTTGACCTGCTCCTCGTTGAGTGGAATGGGCGCATCAATCACAACACGGTCGACGACCGATCGGTTGTCCCAGTCTCCATCCACCTCCGAGTGGATGCTGGTGGGGTTGTCCAGGATTACGCCGCGAACGATTCCCTCGAAAAGCTCGACCACGCCGGGTTCGTTCTTCCGGGCTTGCTCAATCATCTCCTCATAATCGTTGAGAAGTGCTTCATCCCCTTTGTCGAACGCCGCGAAATGCAGAGCATTGGTGACCGCCACCTGTGTGTTCGCAGCCTGCCGGGTGCGCTGAGGGGCGAGCTCGATTTCGCCGCCGAGATCGACCGCCGTGACGATTTTCCGGAATATTGGCGTGGCGAGATCGAGGAATGAGGTCGTGTCGTCTAGGTACTCAATCCGTTCTCGGATAGGACTCATCCACTCGCGAAGTTGTCTTTGCCCAAGTTCCTGCAGAACAAAGTCGACTGCGCGTTTGTGGACGTAGAGGTGGTTCACCAGCTTAAGGTCGAAGCCTGAGCCATCGGCCGCCCGGACGATCTCCACTGGAATGTAGAATAGCGGATAGGTCAGCGACGTGTACTTGAGGGTGCCAACATACAGGTAAACCTGCATGCGCTCAGCTGTCGTCGCAAAAGCCTCGATGTCGCGAAATTCGAGATACGCGTCCGAGGAGGCGAACGACTCGAAATATTCGGCGAGAACCTCTCTCACCCGAGGCGCCGCCAGGATTTCCGACAGCGCCGTGGCAAGCTCCGAGTTGTCGCCGGTTACAAGATAGCGGCTCAGAATTTCCGGAAGGACCTCGCTCACTTCGAAACCGACGCGCTCGATGAGGTCGGCTTCCGCCGAAAATATCGAGTCCGTGAGGGAGTAAGCCTGGTCCGACAACGGCCCATCGAGGAGCGCTAGCAGCGGACGCACGACTTGACTGGCGATTTCGTCGGCCAGAACGGTTTGTATGTCCTCGACCCATTGCTCCGGGTGGGCGACCGCGGATCCGCGGGTCGTCTGCGCTTCCTGGACGATGGCCGCCCGAATAGCTTTCACGGTTTCCTCAGACGTAGCGCCGACCTGTTCGCGGATAATTGCGCGCAACGTCGGGCTCATTGGGCGCATGTACGCCTTCGGCCGGAAGCGAATGACTGTCTCGGGCGTGTCCAGCGCCTTGCAGACGTCCTGCTGAAGTTTAGGGTAAGCAGCGATACGCATGGCGGACCGGAAACCCGCGTCCGTCTGCATCACCACGCGCCGGCGCGGCGCCTGCTGGCGCTTGAAGTCGCTCTCCAGGAAATCGAGAAAATACTGCGAGACCTTCGTCGCCAGCTCGCGAAGCGTACCCCCGTCCATCGCCCCTCCAGATACTGGCTGAGCTTGATACAGTAGCAATCTGATCCGCAATGGGGGTTAAGCGGGTGGTGCGCCGGTCCCGGAACGTCCGCAGTTCGGCAATGTCCTCACCTGGTGCCCGAGTGCCACCGCAGCGGGGCTTGCTCCACCGAGCGGCTGCGCGTTAATCCGCAGCCATGACCTCCGGCACCGTCGAACTCGAATCCAACGGCAAGACCTACCACGCTACCTGGCGCGTTGATGGGCGAACGCAGCACGTCTCCACCGCAATGGGCCAAAAGACTACTCAGGTGGGCGGCACACCGCCGCACATCCTCGCCCGGGTCATGCTGCGTGAACTCGTGCAGGAGGGCCGAGTGTAACGGCGGACGCCGTGCAGAACCTTGGGCAATCCGGAGCTCTCCTCGGGGCTCTCAATTTCGCCTAAGTTTGCTTGCCGGACCCATCCGACCCGCGTGTCCGGGATCTTGATAGACGTGAACGTCTCTTCCTAGGGACGTCGGCGGCGCGCATCAGACACCGCTTTGCCAGCGCTCGATGGTTGAGGCGAGGGGATCATCCTCCACGCGCGAGACCTCATCGAATCGCATGGTCGCGCGCCGCGGCGGACGGTAGGCGGGCCAGCCTGGGTCGCCCGTTTTGGCGAACGCGACCCACGCTCCGTGCATCGCGTCGGCCAAGGCCTGAGGCGGATCGAGGCCGAGCATCGGCTCCGTGCCGAAGCCCAGGGAGTCGAACACGAAACCGATCTCGATGCCGTGTGCGGCGCCAAGCCGGCCGCCCATCTGCGGCGAGCGCCAAGCGAATTCATACATGAAGGTGCGCGCCCTTGGGCTGCTGGCATGCGCGTCGGCCATCCCGACTGCGGGAATGCGCCAGTACCAGTCGGTCTGGACCGCGCAGAACACGTCACCAGGCGAAGCGCCTGGATAGGCAGCGCGGTAGGCCGCTAGACCCTCCGGAGTAAGGCCATAGCGCGCCGTCAAGGCGGGCAGCGCGTCGTCGGTGATGCTGTCCATGGCGCCGCTCGACAGGTGAAAGAGGCGCGTCTCCTCGACGTTCGCCCCGACGATGAGGTCGATATCGGCCGCGACGCCGGCGCGGATCGCCTCGATCGGCGCCGTCCGAAGGATCTTGCCGTCGACCGTGGGCGCCCACGGCAGGCTGCTCAAGGCGATCTCTCCCCAGACCGCCGGATCGGGGTTGGCGAGGAGTTCGGCGTCGATCTTGGCCTGGGCCGCCACAACCTCCTCCGGAGCCACAGCGGCGATAGCAGCGCGTTCGGGCACTACGCCCAGATGCGCCGCCAATCTTCGAGCGAGTTGCAAGGCGGTGGCGCGCGAATTGACCTTGGGCGTGTTGCCGCTCTCCACAATCGCGCGCCGGAACAAACCGCGCGCCCGCGGCATGGTCATCAGCATCGCAACGCTCATGGCGCCGGCCGATTCGCCGAAGACCGTCACCAGGTCGGGATCGCCGCCGAAGCGCTCGATGTTGTCGCGCACCCATTGCAGCGCGGCGACCTGGTCCAGCAGGCCGAGATTGGCCAGTCCATCCGCCAGATAGAGGAAGCCCTCGGCGCCCACGCGGTGACCGATGGTGACGCAAACCACCCCGTCACGGGCGAAGCGGCTGCCATCGTATAGGGCGGAGCCGCCGGTTGCGTGAAACTCGAACATGCCGCCTGGAATCCAGACCATCACGGGGCGCTTCGCGGACCCACGTTCAGGCGTCCAGATATTCAGCGTCAGGCAGTCCTCGCCGGGACCGACCAGCTCGGCGAGCGCTTCGGCGATGCCGGGCGGATAGGGGACCTGCGGCGACTTCGGGCCGAATTCCAACGCGTCTCGCACGCCCTCCCAGGGCTCGACGGGTTGTGGGGGGCGCATGCGGTTGCGCCCGAACGGCGCAGCCGCGAACGGCACACCCTTGAAGACCATCACCGCCTCGACGGTCCGGCCGCGCAGCTTGCCCGAACAGGTCTCGACAATCGGATCCATGAAGGCGGTCTCCCCGCGTCGCCGACGGCTTTGAGAGGCTGCGCATGGGCCTACGTCGACGCCTTGCGGTCGCTCAACTTGGCTTTGGGAGTCTCCGGAGCGCTCGGCAAAGGGGGGCGGAAGCGGTCCTGGGTCCGCTGAGTCCACCGCTATTGACTCCGGGTGTCCGGCCATTTGCTCAGCGACAGGGCAGAGGTACGGACAGGTCGTCATAACCCCGGCGGCGCTTAGACTGGACCAGCCGATCTCCAGCTGAGAATGCATCAGTAGCGGTGCCGAACCAGTCGGATCGAGATCGGCCGCGGCTCCCGATCCGACCCCACTGCCGGACGAGCAAGAACTCGCCGAACAACGAGCGTTCGACGGAGACCGCATAGAATCTCGCCATGTTCCGTTGGGGGTCCCGGCGGTGAAGCAGTGTCATTGGGTGCTCCGAATCAGAGTCCCGATCCTTGGAGCCGGGTGCGTCAGAAGTGGACGCCACGCCGACGCCCAACCTAACCGCCCCTGATTGTTGCACGTGAGAGTTGTTCTCTCTTTCGTCGATGGCGGCACTTATTCAGTCGCGGGGCGTTGGACGCTGGGCGGCTTTGGGATAATTCCTAGGCAAACCCAGAATTAGAAAAACGTCGCACAATGGAAGTTATGCGAAATTCGTGAGGCGCGGAACATTAAACTCTGCTGCAAAGACACAAGTGTGAGTGCGCCTGAAGCGAGTTCCTAAAGTGTCTTAATGGGAGATCTGGTGCTTCGCAATTCTATATGCGCGGCCGGGATTGCCAAGAAGCGGCGCCGGATCAGCCCATAATTTGCCATCTTCAACCGGCGCCATGACCGCGCACCCGCGGCGTTGCTGCGTCTGGGGCCGATGCGCGCTATCCGTCGAAAAGGGCGAAAAGCATCTTAAAAGCGCAAAGTTTTATGAAATCGCCATTTTGCGGCTTGACGGGAGTCCCGGCTGACTCAATCGTGGGTTGCCCACAACCAAGGGGCGACCACTTCAGGAGAGCAAACCCACGATGAGACATCCTTGGCTCAGCGGCCGCGGAGGCGGCCGAGCAATTCCTCGAAGTGCGGCCGTTGCGCTGACGCTGGCCCTGGCCTGCGCGGCGCTAAGCGGCCCAGCATGGGCGGCGGGCGCAGGCACTGCGATGCCTTGGGAAAGCCCGCTCGACAACATCATGTATTCCCTGTCCGGACCCGTCGCGAAGTCGATCGGCATCATCGCGATCGTGCTTACGGGTCTCGGGTTCGCCGTCGCCGAGAGCGGCTCTGTCATCCGCCGCGGCGTCGGCATTGTCTTCGGTCTGGCGATTGCATTCACGGCGACGACCTTCGTCAGCTCGTTCTTCAACATGACCGCCGGGGCGGCGTTCTGAAATGCGCCGATCGGAGGTCGAAGGGTTTGAAATCGGATTCCACAGCTCGCTGGCGGAACCGATCACGTTCGGCGGGGTCCCGCGGTCGATCGCGATCCTCAATGGCACCCTGACGGCCGTCCTGGCCCTAGGTCTCCAGGTCCCGCTCATCGGCGTCCCAATCGGGGTCATCGTTCACGCCGCGTGTTTCTGGCTGAACAAACGCGACCCGTACTTCTTCGACGCGCTGGCGCGGCACATCCGACAGAAACCGTACCTCGACGCGTGAAGGACGCCCCGCCGCCGCCTGCGTCACCTGGCGGCCTGCGGGGAGCAGCAATCCATTTCTGCGCTCCCTCGCTGCAAAGGCCCAGCCATGCTCTACCTGCGCGAATATCGCCCAAGAGCCAATCGCCTCTTCGACCACCTCCCGTGGGTCGCACTGATCGGGCCGGGCCTGCTGCTCAACAAGGACGGCAGCTTCCAAAAGACCCTGGCTTTCCGCGGCCCGGATCTCGCCAGCTCGACGGACGCCGGGCTGGTGGCGGTGCGGGCGCAGCTCAACAACGCGCTGCGCCGGCTGGGCTCACGCTGGTGCCTGCACATCGAGGCGCTCCGCGCCCCGTCCCAATCCTACCCGGACAGCCGATTCCCCGATCCCGTTTCAGAGCTCATCGACGACGAACGGCGCCACGCCTTCCAAGCTCATGAGCGGCACTTTGAGAGCCGCTTCTTTCTCACCTTCACTTACCTTCTCCCTGAGGAGGCGCTCGGCACAGCGGAGGGCCTCCTCCTGGAGAACGCACCGACCGGCCGCGGCGCGGCGGGCATGTACCGGTCGGAGCTGGCCAGCTTCGAAAGCGCGATCGTCCAGATCGCCGACATCCTCGCGGCGATCATGCCGGAGGTCCGAGCGCTGGATGACGACGAGACGCTCACGTATCTGCACGGCTGCATCTCGACCAAAAACCATTTCGTCCGCGCGCCCGAGACGCCGGCCTATCTCGATGCGTTCCTCACGGACGATGATTTCCAGGGCGGCCTCATGCCGCGCCTCGGGTCTTGTCACCTGCGGACCCTGTCGATCCGCGCGTACCCGACGATCTCCTGCCCCGGGCTCTTGGACCGACTGAACGAGCTCGGCGTCAGCTATCGCTGGGTTTGCCGCTACATCCCGCTGGACAAGGAGGACGCCCGCAAGGCGGTGGCCACGGTCCGCAAGCGCTGGTTCGCGAAGCGCAAAGGTGTGCTGGCCCTCCTGAAAGAGGCGATCACCCGAGAACCTTCCGTCCTCGAGGATCCAGACGCGACCGCCAAATCGGCGGACGCCGAGGCCGCGCTGGCGATCTTGGGCGGCGACTTCGCCTCGATCGGCTACTTCACGCCGACGGTCACGCTGTTGGACCCGGATGCGAGGCGCCTGACCGAGCGCGTCCGCGAGGTCGAGGGGGCGATCAACCGCGCCGGCTTCGTCTGCAAGGTCGAGGACGTCAACGCCGTCGAGGCCTGGCTCGGAAGCTTGCCCGGCCAAGCCTATGCGGATCTGCGCCGACCGCTCGTCTCCTCGCTGAACGTCTGTGACATGATGCCGATGTCGGCGGTCTGGCCCGGCCCGACGCGCAACGAGCACCTCACTTCGGAATGCGCCAAGCGGGGCCAGGAGGGCGCGCAGCCGCCGCTGATGTTCGCACGAACGGGCGCGACCACGCCCTTCAGGTTCGACCTGCACCAAGGCGATGTCGGCCACACCATGATCGTCGGGCCGACGGGCTCTGGCAAATCGGTGCTCCTCAACACCATCGCCGTGCAATGGCTGCGCTACCCCGAAGCCCAGGTCTTCTTCTTCGACAAAGGCGCGAGCTCGCGCGCGGCGACGCTCCTGACCGGGGGCGACTTCTACCAGCTGGCCACCGACGCCTCGGAACTCGCTTTCCAGCCTCTTGCGCAGATCGACGCTGCTGACGATCGGGCCTGGGCCCAGGAGTGGGTGCAGGACATCGTCGCCGCCGAGGGCGTCTTGGTGACGCCGCAGGTGAAAGAGGAGATCTGGAGCGGCCTGAACAACCTAGCCGCGGCGCCGCGCGAGCAACGAACGCTCACGCTCCTGGCCGCCACCATCCAGGATCAGGCGGTCAAGGCGGCGCTTGCGCCCTACACTCTCGCCGGTCCGCACGGCCACCTCTTGGACGCCAGCCAGAACACGCTCCAGTCCGCGCGCTGGCAGACGTTCGAGATGGCCGAGCTGATGGGTAGCCGGGCGGCTCTCGCGCCGGTGCTCACCTACATCTTCCGCACGCTTGAGCGCCGCTTCGACGGCCGGCCGACCCTTCTGATCCTGGACGAGGCGTGGCTGTTCCTCGATCAGGGCGCCTTCGCGGCCAAGATCCGCGAGTGGCTGAAGACCCTGCGCAAATGCAACGTCGCCGTCGTGTTCGCAACGCAGAGCCTCGCGGACGTGGCGCGCTCCACGATCTCCGCAGCGCTTATTGAAAGCTGCCCGACCCGGATCTTCTTGCCGAATCCGGATGCCCCCACGCCGCAGATTGCGGAGTTCTATGAGAGCTTCGGGCTCAATACCCAGCAGATCCAAATCATCGCCAAGGCCACGCCGAAGCGCGAGTACTACTATCAGTCCACTGCGGGGAACCGGCTCTTCGAGCTAGGGCTGGGTCCGGTGACGCTCGCGGCGGTCGGCGCCTCGAGCCCCGGTGACCAGCAACTGATCAGCAGGGTCCTCGCCGAGCACGGACGCGAGCAGTTTGCAGCCCATTATTACGCCGCCAAGGGCCAGGCCGAGGTCGCCGCCTATCTCGACGAGCAGCTCGCGGGCCACCCCCGCCTGGTGGCGTGATGGACACGCGCCTCGCCCACCTTCGCGCGCCGAGACTTGGTGCTGGACCGGTGCTCACCGACCGGGAGCTCGCGCTGCTCGGGACTTTGGTGCGCCGGCTGCCACGCAGTTGGCTGCTCTCCCGTCGTCGCCGACGGCTTCTCTTCCTGGGTCTCGCGTCCCCTGGGTTCTTCGCGGTCTTCGGGACGATCTACCACCACAACTTCTTCGTCCTGGTGAGCGGCTTCCCGTTGTTCGGCGCTGCGTGCCTGTTTCGCCGCCGAACGGAGCCGCTCTTCGAGCGCGCTGAAGCCGCAGAGCTTTGGCCCTCCCCTCTCCTCGATGCTCCAGCACGAAAGGATCACCGTCATGCGTAAGGCCATGGCGACGGCGGGCGTGCTCGCCGTCTTGGGCGGATCGCTCGTCGACCCGCTCGCGACGCCGGCGAAAGCCGCGATGGTGGTCTACGACCCGGCCGCGGTGAGCCAGATGGTCTCGCAGGTCAGCCACAGCCTGACCCAGATCCAGCAGCTGCAAGCCCAGCTCACCAACCAAGCCGCCATGCTGCAGAGGCTCGGTGGCAACTTCACCGGCCCGCTCGCGGGAATCAGCCAGCAGGCGACTGCGCTCCTGCAGCAGGCCCAGGGCATCGGCTACAGCAGCTCGAACATCGCCTCGCAGCTTCAGGCCATGTACCCGTCGAGCATGGCTGGGAGCAGCCTCTCCCAAATCATGCAGCGGTATTCCGCATGGGAGGCGAACAGCCGCAGCACCCTGCAGGACTCGATGGCTCTGCAGAACCAGCTGATCCAATCGCAACCGACCACGGCTTCTGCTGTGAGCCAGGCGGTCGCCGCGTCGCAGACCGCAGCAGGCCAGACAGCGGCCATTCAGGCGACAAACCAACTCCTCGCCGCCCTGAGCAGCCAGCTCCAATCGCTGCAAGCGATCCTGGTCGCCCAGGCGCGGACCCAGGAGACGATCCTCGCCCAGCAGCAGGCGGGCGCGATCGCTGCGAGGGCGGAGTCGGCCCGGCACGACGCTTACACGCCGACGCAAGGCACGTTCAGCGGAGTTACGAGCTTCTAAGATGAAAATCACCGCGTTTATGTTCATCTCGGCAGCTTCGTTAATAATCGCTAGCTGCAGCCCTGCTCCGTCCCAGCAGGCGGAGAGCCCGAGACCAACACTCACGGGCAAAAAACACAAATGCCCGGACCCGGACATTCGTGACATGAATAATCCGTGCTCTCCGTACTACTACAAGCCGTCGCAGGGATCATTCAAAGACGTAAAATCATTCTAACAACTTTTTCGAGGAGCCTCGCTATGGCGAGCGCCAGCCCCGCAGCGCTTGACGACTTCATCAGGCGGTTTGTCGCGCAAATCGATAGTGGATTCGGCTTGATCTCAGGAGACGTGGCGGGAGTACTGGCCACGCTCGTCGTTATAAGCATATCGGTTACGGCCATTCTTTGGGCTATCGACGAGACTCAAAATATCTTTAGCTCATTTGTCCGACGGACACTCGTAGTTGGCTTGTTTTCGTGGGTGGTGGCGAGCTGGCATTCGCTAAGCAGCACCATTGTGAATGGCTTTGGTCAGCTCGGCCTAAAGGCGAGCGGTGGGGGATCCGTCACAGGATTCTTCAATGCACCGACCGAGGCTGTTGACGCGGGGCTGAAGGTTGCCACGCAGCTAATCCAATATATCGCTCAGTTGGCATCTCAAAACATGGGCCTTGGGGCTCTACAGCACATAGATGCAATTATATGTGCAGCTGTTGCCGCTATCGGGATTCTTCTCGCGTTCATTGTTCTCGCGATCGAGATTGCCGTCACGATTATTGAATTTCATTTGGTCACGCTTATCGGCTTCGTAGTCGTGCCATTCGGCGTGCTGACCCAAACCGCGTTTCTGGCTGAGCGCGCGATTGGGTACGTTGTCTCCGTCGGAATGAAGATCATGGCCCTTGGCGTGATCCTCGGGATCGGCATCAACATCTTCAAATCGATGACGCTTTCTCCTGAGCCGACCCTCACGGAGGAGTGCGGGTTCGTCCTGGCAGCTCTGTTCCTGATGATGTTGGCCCTGAAGGTGCCCTCAATCGCCGGGGCACTCGTCTCCGGCGGACCGCAGCTCAGTGGCGGCAGCGCTCTTATTGGCGCCGCTGGTGTTGCAGCTGGCGTCGCGGGCGCCGGGCTGGCGGCGCGGACGGTCGGCGGTGCTGTCGCAAGCGGCTGGGCCAACGGTGGGGCGCAAGTGGCGGCGGCGCGCGCGGCGGCTACGGCCTTGCCGAGCGATGGTTCTTCGTCAGGCCCTGGTCCTGCGGGCGGGGCCTCCGCGTCGGCGCCCTCTTCTAATGGAAGCCCGTGGGCGGACTTCGCTCGAGCCCCCGTTTCAACATCCGTCGCTCGGGCAAGATCCTGGGCGGGGGGACTCTCCTCCGGTGGCGCAACCGCCGGGGCCGCTCAAGACGCGGCCAGCACAGACCAGCCCTTCATCCCCTCCCCTGCAGAAACAGTCGCTCGGGCCCGGGCTCGTCGAGGCGGAGGCGCATCTGGCGCCCGCGCCGCCTTCGACGCGGCCACCCGTGAGGACGGTCAAGGCCATGGCATCGCCTCGACCTCGTCGAGCCTCACGGACAGCGCCGAGCCCAAGCCCTCGGATGAGACCTGATGCAGACACCTTTCAAGCGTGCGCCGGACCGGTACGGCAGCTCGGGCCCGGTCGAGACGCCTTATCTCCGAGCGTCCCGCGAGTGGGACAACCGGCTCGGATCCGCTGTGATCCAAGCCAAGAACTGGCGCATGGCCACCTTTGCGAGCCTGGCGATCGCGGCCTTGGCCACGGGCGGGCTCATCTGGGAAGCCAATAACACCCGTATCGCGACCTATGTCGTGCCGGTCGACAAATACGCCCGGCCCGGTCGGATCGAGCTGGCCGGGAAGGCCTACGACCCGAGCACAGCGGAGATAGGCTACTTCCTGGCCGATTGGGTGCGTCGCACCCGGTCGAAAAGCTTCGATCCAGTGGTTATTCGCGACAACTGGACCGGAGCCTACAAGCTCGTGGCCGGCCCCGCGATCGGCCAGCTGAACGAATACGCCAAGGTCAACGACCCGTTCGCCAACGCCGGAACCCAGGCGGTCAACGTCGACATCGTCTCGGTGCTGCAGCGCAGCCCGCACACCTATCAGGTCGAGTGGCGCGAGACGAAGTACGACGCCGGCGTTTCGAGCCCGCCCGAGAATTGGACCGGTCTGTTCACGACCAAGGTCACGCCGCCGAAGAACGAGGCCGAGCTCAGGGCGAACCCACTCGGCGTCTTCATCACCAACTTCCAATGGAGCCGCGAGCTATGAGCGCCTCTGTCCGCCCTGCCCCGCTGCGTCTGGGCGTCTCAGTCCTGGCGATCAGTCTCGTGATCGCCGGCGGCTCATGCGCAGCCGCCGCGAACCTCGCGGCCAATGCCGCCGCCGCCCGACCGCCGGCGGCGCCCGCGCAGTTGAACATCATCAAAGCCACGGCCACGTCTTCGTCGGCGCCTAGCGTCCGCATCACACCGCGACATCGGCGGCGTAACCCTCGCTCCACGGTCTACCGCACGGTCCAGTTGGCCAACTCCGCCGCGCGCGACTATCCGCGGGCCGGCGCCTATGTGAACTCGACCGTCTACTACGACTACGAGCCGGGCCGGATCTACACGGTCCAAACGAGCCCACAGTTCCTGACGGTCATCGCCCTGCGGCCTGGTGAGAAACTCATCTCCAAGGCGGCTGGCGACACGGTCCGCTGGGTGCTCGGCGAGACGGCCCAGGGCTCCGGGCCGACGGAACAGGTCTTGGTGATGCTGAAGCCCGTCCGCGGCGGGCTGCACACCAATGTCGTACTCACGACCGACCAGCGAACCTATCTCATTGATGCGTCGAGCTCCGTGGGTCCGGCCTACACGAGCATGGTCGGGTGGAATTACCCGCAGGAGCAGATGCGGGAGATCGCGACCGCGCGCGCCGCTCAGGCCCAGACCGTGGCCGCAGGGGTGGTCATCGACAACCTCCACTTCGACTACGATATCCGGCCGATCCGCAGCAGACGCCCGGCCTGGGAGCCGGTGCGGGTCTTCGAGGACGGCCTGGAGACCTACATCCAGTGCCCCACCAACA